>NZ_LZMG01000346.1:0-2981 GCF_001673615.1 Mycobacterium sp. 1245499.0 | reverse complement strand
TCTGGGCGTGCACCTCGAAGCGGCCCGCCATCGCCCGCATCTCGTGCGGGTCGGTCATAAAACGTGTTGCCATGTCGGCTGTTCTCCTTGCTACGTAGTTACTGGGTGATGTGGTGAAGACGGTGGCCGGATCGGTTACGTGTTACGCAACCGCCGTGCCGAATGAATAGAAATGACCCCCCCTTCCCGTCAGCCGGCGGCCACCGGGCGCTGTCACGGTGAGACGGACGTCAAACCCGAACCGCGGCGTTTGAGTTGACGGAGTGCGTGTTGCGCTGCAGGACGTTCTGCGGGCCCAACTCTGCGGCCCCGGGATCGCTCCCTGCGGGGCGGTCACGTTGGAACCCACGTCGGTGACGATCTGTCCCAAGGTCCCGAACCGCCAGTCCGATCAGCCGGCGGCGGCCGCGTTGGCTGCCTCGGTGGCAGCGTACGAACCGGAGCTGGTGGACAGAGTGTTCACGAACTGCTCGTGAATCGCTGCGGCCTGGGCGCTCACCGCCTGGTACATCTGCGCGTGCGCGGCGAACTGGGCCGCGGTCAACGCCGACACCTCGTCGGCAGCGGCGGGTACCACCCCCGTCGTTGGGGCTGCAGCGGCTGCGTTCTGGGCGCTCAAGGTCGACCCGATAGCCTGCAGATTCCCGGCCGCCGCGGCCAGAGCCTCCGGCTGTGTGGTCACGAACGACATATTTGTTCCCTCCTAGTTCTATCCCCGACGATGCGAGACTAGATGACGGTGGCCCCCGAGATCGGTGTGGAAGCCCGGTGTTTGCAATTGTTCACTTAGCGGTACGGCGAATTCACTTTTGGTAACGACACAGTAACAGCGCCTGACCTCGACCGCTGCCCTTCGAAGGGCGGTCATAGCAAACGGTACCAGCCGCCGGTCCAAAAGGTTGCTGGTAATCGTCACCCGGGGTGCCGCGGTCACGCCGGTCGGCGGAAAAATCTGTTTGCCCAATGACCGGTCGCCATGGATCGGCGCGATGACCATTCCGGGTAGCGCGTCGCTGGGACCTCCTTTCGCCCATTTCAACCGTGTGATCGCCGCGGTGGCCGCCGAAGGCGGGTCCGGGTAGCGATCGTGAGAACTCGAGGCGCATCATGCTGCGGACACTGATAGCTGCGTGGCAATCGGCGGCGTCGAACACACCTGCTGACGCGTGCTCAGCCGGCAAACGGGGGCCGGGCCATGACGGTGGGCCGGAATCCGTACTTGGGACCCGCCACCCCGTGCCCGCCGGCACCCGTCCCGGCCAGCGGCATGCCACCGAGCAGGTTCCCCGGCCCGCCGGCGGCCTCGGGAGCCGCACTGATGCTGCTGACCGGAATCGCATGCCCTAGCGCCGGCGCCGCCGGCGCCCCCGACCAGGCCACCGGCACCGACAACTTGCCACCCACCGAGGCCGCGCTGCCCAACGCCGCCACCGGGTGAGCCGCCGCAGCACCGCCACCCAACATCCCACCCAGACCACCAAGCCCGGGCAACGCCTTGGCCGCCGCCGGAGCCGCCCCACCGATCGCACCGACCGACTTGGCGATCTGCGTAAAGGTGTTGGCCATACCAGTACTGAAGTACGGCAGACCCTCGGTGTTGTAGAACAACCCCGCAAACGGGCTGTAGCCGTTGACCAGAGTGCCCAGGTTGGTGGGCAGGCTGGTCTGCCCGGTCAGCAGGAACCAGACCTCCGACAGCGGATCGGTGGTCGTCGTCGCCGCCGTGGTCGTGGCGGCGGTCGCGTTGGTCGACGTGGTCGTCGCCGGCTGCGCCAGCGCCTGCAGGGTCTTCGACGTGTTGGTCGCCGTGGAGTTGGCCGTGGCGTTGGTGACCGCCGCACTCTGGGTGGCCTGACCCGACGGGTTGGTGACCTCCGGCGCCTTCTGGAACTGCGCCACCTTCGTCGCCGAGGCCGACTGGCCCGCATAGCTGTACATCGCGGCCGCATCCTGCGCCCAGTACTCGCCGTACTGCGCCTCCAGCTGCGCGATCAGCGGGGTGTTCTGCCCCAGCACGTTGGTCGCCTGCAGCTGGGTCACCTGCGTGCGGTTCACCGCGATCAGCGGGGGCGGCACCGAGGAGGCGAGGGCGGTCTCGTAGGCCGCCGCGGCGGTACGAGCCTGGGTGGCCGCCTCTTCGGCCTGAGCGGCGGTCGTGGTCAGCCAGGCCGCGTACGGCGCGGCCGCCTGCGCCATCGCCGTGGACGCGGTCCCCAGCCACTCCTCGCTGTTCAGCGAGGTGATGACGTTGTCATAGCTGAGCGCGGCCGAGTTGAGTTCGGCCGCGAGCGCGCTCCATGCCGATGCCGCAGCCAGAAACGAACCCGACCCCGGACCCGAGTAGATCCGCGCCGAATTGAACTCCGGTGGGAACGCCCCATAATCCACCACGAATATGCCCCTTAACCTGTGATGTTCGAATCGATGCGTCGAGTAGTAGATGACGTTAATGCGCTGGTGAGCACCGCTACGCCGGTCAGCGGAGTAACGGCCGTCCGGCGCGCCTTTGCGCCGGGTGTCGGGGCCGGCCGTCCGGTGCCGGCCGACCGCCCCGACGTGTGCCCGAATCGTGGGCGTGAGCTGCGCGAATGGTCGGATCCCCGGGCCCGTCGGCCGCGGATGCCGAGGGCCGATGCCGGCGTGACCGGGCGCAGGTGCATCGAGGCCGGGAATAAAATCCGGCCGCGGCTAACGGTGAGGGTGTGCATGCTGCGATTCCGCCGCTTATCCGGCCGACGGCGGGCGTGTCAGCACGCTGTAGCGGAACCCGTATTTGTTGACGTACCCGGCGGCCGCGCCGCGCCGCCCGAACGACCCGACCGGCATGCCGCGCAGCAGGCCGTTGGCCCCCGCGCCGGGGGCGCCGGTCGCCCCGGCCTCGATGGGGGTGACCTCCTCGGACACCGCCGCCGGGGTCACCGACGAGGTCAGCGTCGCCCAGTGCTGGGGAACCGAGAGCATCCCGACCCGCGCGGCCTGCC
>NZ_LZMG01000345.1:0-1987 GCF_001673615.1 Mycobacterium sp. 1245499.0 | reverse complement strand
GAGAACCGAAGCCGCAGCCAGCGCCGGCGTTCCCGCGGCGGCTGGATGACGTTGAGCCGCATCGACCAGCCGGCCGGACCGTCTTCGTCGTAGGTTTCCCCGCCGAACCGCATCCGCAGGTCGCCTGGGTATTCGGTTTGCGACCAAGCCAATTCGCGATCGGTCAGCGCCTCGTCGTCGATCACCAGCACGTCGCCGGCGCCCAGGTCGACGACGTCACCGCCACCGCCACCGCCACCGGTGGTGGTCACCACCGCACCGCCGGCACCGGTCTACACCCCCAGGCATACGGCGCCGCCCACCACCGCGCCGCCGCAACCGACGGTCACCACGACGGTGCCGCCGCCACCGCCGGTGGAAACCAGCTCCACACCGCCGCCGCCGCCACCGCCGCCGACGACCACCACCTCGACGGTGCCCATGACCACGGAGTGGATCCACGTTCCGCTGCTGCCGATACCGATTCCGGTGCCGGTTCCCCAGCAGCAGGCCCCGTCGACGCCGCAGTACCCGCAATATCAGCCGTATCCGGGGAACCAGTATTCGCAGTATCCGGGCAGCTCCCAGAATCCGTTCCTGGGGCCGGGCTACTAGCGTCCTTCCTGCGTACGCACACCGCCTGCGGGGTTAGCCGCACGCGCGTAACGTTTATGTCACCAAGTTCGGACGGGGTTCATCCCGTCGTGCCCTCGCACAGGGCGTTGCAAAAGACCTTGGAGGCGTTACGTGGACATCGTGCTTGGAGTGTCGATGGCTCCCAGGACAGTCCGCCTGGTAGCGATCGAAGGTGAAAATGCGGATGGCGTGACCGTCGAACAAGAAGAGTTCGCGGTTGGAGCTGCGGGGAATTCGGCTGATCTGGGCGCCGGTGCGGTCGGTCAGGTGATCGACGCGATCATCGGCACCCGCGAAGGAGTGCTCGAGGGCGGCCACCGGCTGACCTCCATCGGGGTCACCTGGAGTGACCCCGCCGGCGTCGGGGCGCTGTGGGAGGCGCTCGCCACCCGCGAGATCGACGGCGTGATGCTGGTCGCGCCGTTGCTGGCCGCCGCCGCGCTGGCCCAGACCGTCGGATACGCGCTCGGCTACGAGCGCCTCGCGATGCTGTTCGTCGAGCCGGCGAACGCGACGCTGGCGGTGGTCGACGTCTCCGACGGCTCCATCGTCGATCTGCACCGGCGCCAGATCGGCGACGCTCGCGCGGGCGGCCTGGCCGTCGAGCTGGCGTCGATGGTCTCCGGTCTGGACGCCCGCGGGTCGCGCGCCGACGGTGTGTTCGTGATCGGCTGCGGAACCGACATCGTGGCGCTGAAGTCCACGCTCGAGGCGGCCACCCCGCCGATCACGGCGACGATGCCGGCCAGGGCGCTGCCGGCCAGCAGCATGGACAAGGGCCGGCGGCGCGGTGGGTCCTCGTCGTCGTCGGCGACGGCGCTGTAGGCCCGCACGTCGGTGTCGACGTCGGCGTGGCCCCAGACGTCCAGGTACGACGGGCCGAGGCCGGGTGGATTCATTTCGCCGGTGCCCGGATCCAGCGCGTAGGCCAGGGCGGCCGTCGACGACGCGAACAGCGGCGCGTTCGCCGAGGCCAGGGCCGCGCCGCGGGCCAGCGCCATGTCCGGCTCCTCGGGGCCGGTGACCGGAAGCGGGGTGGCCGCCTCGAGCGTGGACTTCAGCGCCACGATGTCGGTTCCGCAGCCGATCACGAACACACCGTCGGCGCGCGACCCGCGGGCGTCCAGACCGGAGACCATCGACGCCAGCTCGACGGCCAGGCCGCCCGCGCGAGCGTCGCCGATCTGGCGCCGGTGCAGATCGACGATGGAGCCGTCGGATACGCGCTCGGCTACGAGCGCCTCGCGATGCTGTTCGTCGAGCCGGCGAACGCGACGCTGGCGGTGGTCGACGTCTCCGACGGCTCCATCGTCGATCTGCACCGGCGCCAGATCGGCGACGCTCGCGCGGGCGGCCTGGCCGTCGAGCTGGC
>NZ_LZMG01000344.1:0-23752 GCF_001673615.1 Mycobacterium sp. 1245499.0 | reverse complement strand
CAGCCGGCGAAGCCGAGCAGGAACACCACCCACACGCCAACCACCCGGCGATTGCTGCCGCGGCTGAAGCCGGTCAGGTCGGGCCTCATCGGGCCCTCCGCAACCGGGCCGCGATCGCGAACACGAGCACGCCGGCGGCGACGGTCCCCAGGAACCCGATGGCGATGTTGCGGGCCCGGTGGTCGGGCGGTGTTGTGGCGGCGTGGCCGGCGCCCGATCGACTGGACGGCCCCGATCACCGTGGCCAACAACCGATCCGGTGGCGGCGTCCGCGTCCAAGACGGTGTCGCCGTCGTCGCGGTGCAGTTGCTGGGCAGAGGTCACCGAGCCACGAGGGTGACCGGCTCGGTGAGCGTCGAGACCGAAAACGTGTTGGACATCGTCGAATTGGTGCCGATGCTGCGCCAGGCGCTTGGCCTGCAGCTCGATTCGATCAGCGTGGTCACCATCGGCTCCCGGCACGGCACTATCGGGGACTTTCCGCGTGTCTACGACTCCGAGATCGGAACCCCGCCCTACGCGGGCCGGCGTGAGACGTGGCTGATCATGCGGCTGGCGGTGATCGACAACGCCCAAGCCCTGTTCTGGCGCACGACCGTTGGCGCGGCGGCCATTTCGGTCGCACAACGCATCGCCGGACTGTTGCGCTGCCAGGGGCTGCGCGCCAAGGTGGCCACCGCCACCGACCTCGTCGAGCTCGACCGCCGGCTGGGGTGGGACGCGGTGTCGGGCACCGTGCAGCGGTGGAAAGCCATACGCGGAGAAGCGGGTTGGATGACCACCTATGCGTATCCGGCCGAGGCGATCACGTCACGCAACCTCTCGCAGGCGTGGACGCTGCGCGCCGACGAGGTCATCCAGAACGTGACCGTCTTCCCGGACGCCACGTGCACCGCCACCATCACCGTGCGCACACCCACGCCGGCACCGACGCCGCCCAGCGTCATCCTGCGCCGGCTCAACGGCGAGCAGGCCGCCGCGGCGGCCGCGAACATGTGTGGCCCCCGTCCGCACCTGCGTGGATTGCGGCGCAGCCCGTTGCCGGCCGAGCTGATCACCGAGATCGGACCATCGGGCGTGCTGATCGGCAAGCTCAGCAACGGTGACCGGCTGCTGGTGCCGGTCACCGACGCCGGTGAGCTGTCGCGCGTGTTCGTCGCCGCCGACGACCCGATCGCCAAGCGGATCGTGATCCGGACCGCCGGCGCCGGCGAACGGGTGTGCGTGCACACCCGCGACATGTCGCGCTGGATCAGCGTGCGCATGCCGGAGATCAGCGTGGTCAACAGCCCGCGTCCCGCACCGCGGACCACCGTCAGCGTCGTCGAGTACGCCCCGCGACGGGGGGGCGGCGCGGGCGCGCTCGAGGGCGGCGGTATCGAGGCGGCGATCTCCCCGACCCCGCGACCGGCGACGGTGATCACCATCGCCCCCGCGGGGGCCCAGCTCTCCGAGGCGCATCGGAACGGCTTCGAGGTGATCATCGAGCAACTCGGGCCGGCGGTGGTCAACGTCAGTGCAGCAGGAGAGAATTGGCTCGTCGAGATGGACATGTTCCGCGCCGAGAACCGCTACGTCAGTCTCGAGCCGGTGGGCATCTCGGTCGGCACGTAGCAGGTCAGAAACACGAGTTTGAGGCACGGTGTGATGAGCGCAGTGCCGCGAGGGGTTGTGATGGGTGATTTGCAAACCGCCCGAAGGCATTTCGATCGTGCCATGGCGATCAAGAGCCGGCAGGGCCGGGCGGCGGCGCTGCCGGAGTTCGTCGCTGCCACCGACGCCGACCCGTCGATGGCCGACGCCTGGTTGGGGCGCATCGCGTGCGGTGACAACGACCTGGCGTCGTTGCGGCAGCTCTACGCCACCAGCGAATGGCTGCACCGCGAGACCACGCGCATCGGGCAGACGCTGGCCGCCGAGATCCAGCTGGGTCCCTACATCGGCATCACCGTCACCGACGCGTCACAGGTGGGGCTGGCGTTGGCGTCCGCGTTGACGATCGCCGGGGAGTACGCCGAGGCGGACCGGTTGCTGGCCAACCGTGACCTGCTCGATTCCTGGACCAACTATCAGTGGCACCAGCTGGCCCGCACGTTCTTGATGTACCGGACCCAACGCTGGCCGGACGTATTGCTGGCCGCCGCCGACGAGTTGCCCGCCCAGGCCATCGTCATGTCGGCGGTGACCGCGTCGATCTGCGCGCTGGCCGCCCATGCCGCCGCCCACCTCGGACAGGGCCGGGTGGCGCTGGACTGGCTGGACCGCGTCGACGTGATCGGGCACACCCAGTCGTCGTCGCGCTTCGACGCCGATGTGCTGACCGCGTCGATCGGACCGGCCGACATTCCGCTGCTGGTCGCCGATCTGGCCTATGTGCGGGGGATGGTGCACCGTCAGCTGCGCGAGGAGGACAAGGCCCAGATCTGGCTGTCCAAGGCCACCATCAACGGCGTCCTGACCGAGGCGGCCAAAGAGGCACTGGCCGACCCGAACCTGCACCTGGTGGTCACCGACGAGGAAACCATCAACAGCCGCACCGATCGATGGGACGCCTCGTCGGCCAAGAGCCGCGACGAACTCGACGACGCCGCCGCCGCCGACGTGCGCGCCGAGCTGTTGGCCGAGGGCCGCAAGCTGCTGGCCAAGCAGGTGGGACTGGCCGCGGTCAAGCAAGCGGTCGCGGCGCTGGAGGACCAACTCGAAGTGCGGATGATGCGGCTCGAGCATGGCCTGCCGGTGGAGGGTCAGACCAACCACATGCTGCTGGTGGGTCCGCCCGGTACCGGTAAGACGACCACCGCCGAGGCGCTGGGCAAGATCTATGCCGGCATGGGGATCGTGCGCCACCCCGAGATCCGCGAGGTGCGCCGGTCGGATTTCTGCGGCCACTTCATCGGCGAATCGGGGCCCAAAACCAACGAGCTGATCGAAAAGTCGCTGGGCCGAATCATTTTCATGGACGAGTTCTACTCGCTGATCGAGCGTCATCAGGACGGCACGCCCGACATGATCGGCATGGAGGCCGTCAACCAGCTCCTGGTGGCGCTGGAGGTGCACCGGTTCGACTTCTGCTTCATCGGGGCGGGCTACGAAGATCAGGTGGACGCCTTCCTCACCGTGAACCCGGGTTTGGCCGGCCGGTTCAACCGCAAGCTGCGTTTCGAGTCCTATTCGCCGGCGGAGATCGTCGAGATCGCGCACCGCTACGCCACGCCGCGCGCCAGCCTGCTCGACGATGGCGCCAAAGAAACGTTCCTGGACGCGGCGACGACGATCCGCAACTACACCACCCCGGGTGGACGCCACGGCATCGACGCCATGCAGAACGGTAGGTTCGCCCGCAACGTCGTGGAGCGCGCCGAGGGTTTCCGCGACACCCGGGTGGTGGCGCAAAAGCGGGCGGGTCAACCGGTGACGGTCGAGGATCTGCAGATCATCACCTCGGCCGACATCCAGGCCGCGGTGCGCAGCGTGTGCTCGGACAACCGCGACATGGCGGCCATCGTCTGGTGACGCGGCTAGGCCGGTTCGAAGCGGAAAACGGCCAACCGACCCGCCAGGGCCTCGAACTCGTCGGGGGTGCCGTCCCGCACCATGCCCGAACGTTTGGCGAAGGCCACCCCGACCGGGACCTCGGTGGGGAAGGCGCGCAGCACCGGTCGCGCCTCGCTGGCGGAGAGTTCGACGATCCGCACCGGGCGTGACCGTCGGCCGCGGCTCAGCGTGCCGGTGCCGGCCGCCCGCGCATTCGCGGCCCAGTCGGCGCCGGGGTAACCGGCCACGACGTAGAGGCCGCCCCGAAAGTTGAAGGGCGTCATCGGGGTTCGGCGCGGTTGGCCCGACTTGCGGCCGGGCACGGTGAGCACCATGGCGGGCCCCGTCGGGATGCCCAACCGTTGGACCGCCATCATGAACTTGTTCATGGGCTTGAGGTAGCGCGGGGGGCGTGGATCGGTCATCTCAGACTCCTTGTTTCTCGTTGCTGAACATCGCTCGGTGTTGGAAAACCCAGTGCGCGAACGGGACTGCCGGCCGACCGAGAATCTTCTCCACGTCGTGGGTGACCAGGGCCGGGTTGTCGAGCGTCTCGGCCTGCATGGCGAGGTAGGCGTCGGCGAATCCGGCGCTGAAGCCCAACCCGACGAATCGTTGCCGCACGGCATCGGCGGGGATCTCGAGGTACTGCAGCGGCCGGCTCAGGACGGCGCCGATGACCTCGACCAGCTCGGCGTTGGTGAAGGCCTGCGGACCGGTCAACGGGATGCGTTGCCCGGCAAGCTCGTCGGTGAGCAGAGCGTGCGCCGCGACGCCGGCGATGTCGCTCTCGACGATCGGGGCGGCCGATGCCGCGGCGTAGGGTCCGGCGACGACGTCGCCGGCGCGGATCTGCGCCGACCACATTCCGGCGAAGTTGGTGGCGAACACCGTGGGCCGCAGGCTGACCCAGTCCAAACCGGAGTCGACGGCGAGGCGCTCGACCTCCCGATTGCGGTCGCCGCGGAACCGGGACGGCTGCCGGGCGACGTCGTCGTCGGCGTTGATCGCCGACAACGCCACCAGCTTGCTGACACCGGCGGGCCCGCACCGGGCCACCACGTCTTCGAGTTGCGCACCCAGCGCCCGCGAATTCAGGAAGACCGCGGAGGCACCGGGTAGCGCCTCGGCGGCCGAGCCGAATACCTCCACCTCGGGGGGGAATCCGGCCGGCCCCGGTTGCCGGGTGACCGCCCGCACGCGGGCTCCCGCGGCCAGCAGTTCGGTGACGAGTGGGCGTCCGACGTTGCCGGTCGCACCGGTGACGACGATGGTCATGATGGGCATCCTTTCCGTGAACTTTGTGCACTGGGAGAAACGACGAGGCAAAAGGTGGGAAAGTTACCCGGCAGAACGTGTAACTTTTCGCCCCAGCAGATCGTCGAAGAGTCATGAACCAGTCGCAGTCCACCGGCGACCAGGTCGGCGAGGCCTGGCGTCGGCACCGCCCATACCTGGTCAACCTCGCCTACCAGATGCTGGGCGACATCGGCGACGCGGAAGACGTTGCGCAAGAGGCCTTTTTGCGATTCTCGCGCGCCGACGTGAGCGAGATCGAGGACGCCCGGGGCTGGCTGACCGTGGTGGCGAGCCGGCTGTGCCTGGACCAGGTGCGTTCGGCCCGCGCCCGATACGAACGGCCCGGAGAGGTTGCCGAGCAACCGGCGCCAGGCCGCTTCGACCCGGCCGACCGGGTCACGCTCGACGACGAGATCCGCACCGCCCTGCTCGAAGTCCTGCGCAGGCTCAGCCCCGCTGAGCGGGTCGCCTTCGTGCTGCACGACGTGTTCGGCGTCCCGTTCGACACGATCTCGCAGACCGTGGGCCGCCCGGTCGGCACCTGCCGCCAGCTGGCGCGCAGGGCGCGCACGAAATTCCATGCGGCACAACCGAAATTGAGTGAAGTCGCCTCGGCCGAACACCAATTGGTGACCGAGAAGTTCATCACCGCATGCGCCAACGGTGACCTCGAAGCGTTGGCCGCCGTCCTGGATCCGACGGTGTGGGGCGTGGGCACCATCCTCGCGGACCCGGCGCCGCCACAGCAGATCAACCACGGGCCAGATGCGGTGGCCACCAACCTGTTGCGCTACCTGTGGCCGGACGTGACCCTGGTCAGCGGCCCCGTCGGGGGACCGGTGCTGCTGGCCTTCAGCGAGCGCCGCCTGTTCGCCGTCATCGTGCTGACGATCCGCGGGGCCCGGGTCATGAAGATCGAGGCTATCGCCGACCCGTCGGCGCGGGCTTAGTTCGGCATGCCCGCGTGGTCTGCGCCGCCGTGCGGACGCGCCGCGAAGTATCCGGCGATGGTCGCGGTGATCTCGAGGAATTTGCGCCGCGTGGCCGGGGCCATCTCGTGACCCACGTCGATCACGCCGCCGGGCCGCAGGTGGGGATCGAAGGGCACTTCGATCACCGGCCGGCCATGGTCGGTGAATTCGCGGGCGAGCAACGCGCGGGTGCGTTTGTCGGCATGACCGTCGGAATCGTTGAGCACCACGATGGTGTGGCTCAACAGCGCGGCCAGGCCCTGATCCGCCAGCCACTCCATGGTCCGCGCGGCTGCGGATGCGCCGTCGGCCCAGGGGGAGGACACCACGATCAGCGCATCGAGGTCGCGCAGGACCTCCTGGGTGAGCGGCGCGTCCATGGTCGAACCGCAGTCGATGACCGAGATCGTGAAATGGCGGTCCAGTCGCAGCGCGGCTTCCCGGTAGATCGCGGGATCGAGCACGCGGCGCGGCCCCGACGCCGGCTCCCCGGCGAGGACATGAAGACCCGCGGCATTGCGGCCCAGCCGCGCCACCACATCGCCGAAGGATCGCAGGTTCTTGTCGGCGGTCAGCTCCCAGAACGAGCCCGTCGACGCCGGATCGATCCGGCTGCCGCCCGCGGTGTCATCCCCCCAGCCGGCCCCGCCCGCCGCCGCGCCACCGCAGGCGCCCGCAGAGCTACCCGATCGCGGTTGGCGACGAGTCCTGCGGCTGATCACCTTCGGGCTGGTCAACCTGGGCCCGTCGCCGGCCCAGCGACAGGAGGCCCAGTTCGAGGCGGCCATCCGGACCCGCCTGTACGGCAACTACAAGGTCGGCGTGCTGGGCAAGGGGGGCGTGGGCAAGACGTCGGTGGCCGCGAGCGTGGGCTCGCTGTTCGCCGCGCTGCGCAGGCAAGACCACGTCGTCGCGATCGACGCCGACACCGCGTTCGGACGGCTCAGCAGCCGGATCGATCCGGCGTCGACGGGCTCGTTCTGGGAGCTGACCGCCGACAAGAACCTGCGATCCTTCGGCGATGTGGTGGCGCGGCTGGGCCGCAATGCCGCGGGTCTTCATGTCCTCGCCGGGGAGCCGACGGCGGGCGCGCCGCGGCGGGTCGCTGTGGGGAGGGAGCGGGCGGGCGCGGGGCGTTAGGCCGCTCGGGCTGCAGACGGTCCCGCAGGAATTCGTCGCGCTCGTTCATGGGCTCCTCGGGTGCCAGGCGGTCGATCAGTCGTGCCGGTGGTCCGGCGGCGGCGCGGCCGTGACGTGATAAGCGCCACGGTCCGGCCTGCGACGCCGGGTCTGACCAATACCCGTCCAGTATCTCCTGCGGCACCGGATGCGCGAACCTGCAAACTCGCCCGCGTGAGCTGGCGAAACCTTACGAGACCACGGGGTGGCCGCTGAGCACGCTAGTACCCCTGACGGCGGCCTCTCCGAGGGGCCTGTACGCACTCGCCAGCAAACTTGACATGGCGGCCTGCCGACGCACCGGGCCGCCTGGAATAGGCCCAGCTATGCAACCAATTCGGCGCCCCGGCCCGGCGGTGGGCAGAATTGGGGTTCACCGCCGGCAGCGAAATTTACGACGCTGCCAGCTGGCGGCTAGACTTGACGAAGTTGGCATGTCAGGCGGGTATTGTCATATCGTTTTACGACTTGTCGAGACCGGTTCCAGGCCACCGTTCAGAGCTGCACGGACGTCCCTAACAGGAGTATCTCCGCCTGGGGCACAGCCCATCGAGACAAGACCGAAGGGGTCATAGCCCGCAACCTAAGGGTGCGACCTCGTCGGGGCCGCTGCTAACGGCCGCGCAGAACGTTCAGGTGAAGGGTCAGGTGCATATGACGCCCAAGCGCGTCGGGTTATACAACCCCGCGTTCGAGCACGACGCGTGCGGGGTTGCCATGGTCGTCGATATGCACGGCCGCCGTAGCCGCGACATTGTGGACAAGGCAATCACTGCGCTGCTGAACCTCGAACACCGGGGTGCCCAGGGCGCCGAGCCGCGCAGTGGCGACGGCGCCGGCATCATGCTGCAGGTCCCGGACGCCTTCCTGCGTGAGGTCGTGGACTTCGAATTGCCGCCGCCGGGCAGCTACGCCACCGGCATCGCGTTCCTGCCGCAGTCGTCGAAGGACGCCGCGACCGCGTGTGCGGCCGTGGAGAAGATCGCCGAGGCCGAGGGCCTGACGGTGCTGGGCTGGCGCAACGTGCCCATCGACGACTCGTCGCTGGGCGCCTTGTCCCGCGACGCGATGCCCACGTTCCGGCAGGTGTTCATGGCCGGCGCGTCCGGCATGACGCTGGAACGCCGCGCCTACGTGGTGCGCAAGCGCGCCGAGCACGAATTGGGCACCAAGGGCCCCGGTCAGGACGGTCCCGGCCGCGAAACCGTGTACTTCCCAAGCCTTTCCGGTCAGACGTTCGTCTACAAGGGCATGCTGACCACCCCGCAGCTCAAGGCGTTTTACCTTGACCTGCAAGACGATCGGCTGACCAGCGCGCTGGGCATCGTGCACTCCCGGTTCTCCACCAACACATTCCCGTCGTGGCCGCTGGCGCATCCGTTCCGCCGCGTCGCGCACAACGGTGAGATCAACACCGTCACCGGTAACGAGAACTGGATGCGGGCCCGCGAGGCGCTGATCAAGACCGACATCTTCGGAACCGAAGCCGACGTCGAGAAGCTGTTCCCCATCTGTACCCCGGGGGCGTCCGACACCGCGCGTTTCGACGAGGTGCTCGAACTGCTGCACCTGGGCGGGCGCAGCCTCGCTCATGCGGTGTTGATGATGATCCCCGAGGCGTGGGAACGCAACGAGTCGATGGATCCTGCGCGGCGGGCGTTCTACCAGTACCACGCCTCGTTGATGGAGCCGTGGGACGGCCCCGCGTCGATCACGTTCACCGACGGAACCATCATCGGCGCGGTGCTCGACCGTAATGGCTTGCGCCCCTCGCGGATCTGGGTCACCGAAGACGGCTTGGTGGTGATGGCCTCCGAGGCCGGTGTGCTGGATCTGGACCCCGCCAAGGTGGTCCGCCGGATGCGGTTGCAGCCCGGCCGCATGTTCCTGGTGGACACCGCGCAGGGCCGCATCGTCTCCGACGAGGAGATCAAGGCCGAGCTGGCCGCCGAGCACCCCTACCAGGAATGGCTGGACAAGAACCAGGTCCCGCTCGACGACCTGCCGCAGGGCAACTACAAGCGGATGCCCCACGACCGACTGGTCAAGCGGCAGCAGATATTCGGCTATACCTACGAGGAACTCAACCTCTTGGTGGCGCCCATGGTGCGCAGCGGCGCGGAGCCGATCGGGTCGATGGGTACCGACACCCCGGTCGCGGTGCTCTCGCAGCGACCCCGGATGCTCTACGACTACTTCCAGCAGCTGTTCGCGCAGGTGACCAACCCGCCGCTGGACGCCATCCGCGAGGAGGTGGTGACCAGCCTGCAGGGCACCACCGGCGGCGAGCGCGACCTGCTCACGCCGACCGAGCGCTCGTGTCACCAGATCGCGCTGCCGCAGCCGATTCTGCGTAACCGCGAGCTGGCGAAGCTGATCAACCTCGACCCCGATGACGAGGTCAACGGTCGTCCACATGGCATGTGCTCCAAGGTGATTCGCTGCCTGTACCCGGTCGCCGAGGGCGGTGCCGGGCTGGCCGCCGCGCTCGAGGAGGTGCGCGCGCAGGCGTCGGCGGCGATCGCCGACGGCGCGCGCGTGATCATCTTGTCCGACCGCGAATCCGACGAGCGGATGGCGCCGATCCCGTCGTTGCTCGCGGTGGCGGGGGTGCACCACCACCTGGTGCGCGACCGCACCCGGACCCACGTGGGGCTGGTGGTGGAAACCGGTGACGCCCGCGAGGTGCACCACATGGCCGCGCTGATCGGTTTCGGCGCCGCGGCGATCAACCCCTACATGGCGTTCGAGTCCATCGAGGACATGCTCGATCGCGGCGTCATCGAGGGCATCGACCGCAAGGCGGCGCTGAGCAACTACATCAAGGCCGCCGGCAAGGGCGTGCTCAAAGTGATGTCCAAGATGGGCATTTCGACTGTGGCGTCCTACACCGGTGCCCAGCTGTTCCAGGCGGTCGGCATCTCCGAGGACGTGCTCAGCGAGTACTTCACCGGCTTGAGCTGTCCCATCGGCGGTATCACCCTGGACGACATCGCCGCGGACGTCGCCACCCGGCACGCGCTGGCCTACCTGGACCGCCCGGACGAGCGGGCGCACCGCGAGCTCGAGGTGGGCGGGGAGTACCAGTGGCGCCGCGAGGGCGAGTACCACCTGTTCAACCCCGAGACCGTCTTCAAGCTGCAGCACGCCACCCGCACCGGCCAGTACAAGGTGTTCAAGGACTACACGCGCCTCGTCGACGACCAGAGCGAGCGCATGGCCTCGCTGCGCGGCCTGCTGAAGTTTCGGGCCGGGATCAATCCCCCGATTCCCCTGGACGAAGTCGAGCCCGCCAGTGAAATCGTCAAGCGCTTCTCGACCGGGGCGATGAGCTACGGCTCGATCTCCGCCGAGGCGCACGAGACGCTGGCCATTGCGATGAACCGGCTGGGCGGCCGCTCCAACAGCGGTGAAGGCGGCGAGGACGTCAAGCGCTTCGACCGCGATCCCAACGGTGATTGGCGGCGCAGTTCGATCAAGCAGGTCGCCTCCGGGCGGTTCGGCGTCACGTCGCACTACCTGACTAACTGCACCGACATCCAGATCAAGATGGCCCAGGGCGCGAAACCCGGTGAGGGCGGCCAACTTCCGGGACACAAGGTGTACCCGTGGGTTGCCGAGGTGCGCCACTCGACGCCCGGCGTGGGACTGATCTCGCCGCCGCCGCATCACGACATCTACTCCATCGAGGACCTGGCGCAACTGATCCACGACCTCAAGAACGCCAACCCGGCCGCGCGCGTGCACGTCAAGCTGGTCTCCGAGAACGGCGTCGGCACGGTGGCCGCGGGGGTGTCCAAGGCCCACGCCGACGTGGTGCTGATCTCCGGGCACGACGGCGGCACCGGTGCCACCCCGCTGACCTCGATGAAGCATGCCGGGGCGCCGTGGGAGCTGGGGCTGGCCGAGACGCAGCAGACGTTGCTGCTCAACGGGTTACGCGACCGGATCGTGGTTCAGGTCGACGGTCAGCTCAAGACGGGCCGCGACGTGATGATCGCCGCGCTGCTCGGCGCCGAGGAATTCGGTTTCGCCACCGCGCCGCTGGTGGTCTCCGGTTGCATCATGATGCGGGTCTGCCACCTGGACACCTGCCCCGTCGGGGTGGCCACCCAGAACCCGGTGCTGCGCGAACGCTTCACCGGCAAGCCCGAGTTCGTCGAGAACTTCTTCATGTTCATCGCCGAAGAGGTGCGCGAATACATGGCGCAGTTGGGCTTCCGCACGATCAATGAGGCCGTCGGCCAGGTGAAGTCCTTGGACATGACGCTGGCCCGGGCCCACTGGAAGGCGCACCGGCTGGACCTGGCCCCGGTTCTGCACGAGCCGGAATCGGCGTTCATGAACCAGGACCTGTACTGCAGCTCGCGCCAGGACCACGGCCTGGACAAGGCGCTCGATCAGCAGTTGATCGTGATGAGCCGCGAGGCGCTGGACTCCGGGAAGCCGGTGCGGTTCTCCACGACCATCAGCAACGTCAACCGCACGGTGGGCACCATGCTCGGCCACGAGGTCACCAAAGCCTATGGCGGCCAAGGGTTGCCGGACGGGACCATCGACATCACCTTCGACGGCTCGGCGGGCAACAGCTTCGGTGCGTTTGTGCCGCGGGGCATCACGCTGCGCGTCTACGGCGACGCCAACGACTACGTCGGTAAGGGCCTGTCCGGTGGCCGGATCGTGGTGCGGCCGTCGGACGACGCGCCGGCGGACTACGTGGCCGAGGACAACATCATCGGCGGCAACGTGATCCTGTTCGGCGCGACCAGCGGCGAGGCGTACCTGCGCGGCGTAGTCGGCGAGCGGTTCGCCGTGCGTAACTCCGGTGCGCACGCCGTCGTCGAGGGCGTCGGCGACCACGGCTGCGAATACATGACCGGCGGCAAGGTTGTCGTCCTCGGTCGCACCGGCCGCAACTTCGCGGCGGGCATGTCCGGCGGCGTGGCCTACATCTACGACCCGCAGGGCGAATTCCCAGGCAATCTCAACGCGGAGATGGTCGAGCTCGAGAGCTTGGATGACGATGACTACGAGTGGTTGCACGGCATGATTCAGGCGCACGTTGATGCCACCGATTCCGCTGTCGGTCAGCGCGTTCTGGGTGACTGGGCGCAACACCGGCGGCACTTCACCAAGGTGATGCCGCGGGACTACAAGCGGGTGCTGCAGGCCATTGCCGAAGCGGAACGCGACGGCGTGGATGTGGACAAGGCGATCATGGCGGCCGCGCATGGCTGATCCGAGCGGCTTCCTGAAATACACGCATCGGGAACTGCCGAAGCGTCGGCCTGTCCCGCTGCGGTTGCGCGACTGGCGCGAGGTCTACGAAGAGTTCGACAACGAGACCCTGCGCGAGCAGGCGACCCGTTGCATGGATTGCGGTATTCCGTTCTGCCACAACGGTTGCCCGCTGGGTAACCTGATCCCGGAGTGGAACGACCTGGTGCGCCGGGACCGGTGGCGCGACGCCATCGAGCGGCTGCACGCCACCAACAACTTCCCGGACTTCACCGGGCGGCTGTGCCCGGCCCCCTGCGAGCCGGCCTGTGTGCTTGGCATCAACCAGGACCCGGTGACGATCAAGCAGATCGAGCTGGAGATCATCGACAAGGCCTTCGACGAGGGCTGGGTGCGACCGTTGCCGCCGGAGAAGAAGACCGGCAAGAAGGTCGCCGTGGTCGGTTCCGGGCCGGCGGGTCTGGCCGCCGCCCAGCAACTGACCCGCGCCGGCCACACCGTCACCGTCTTCGAGCGGGCCGATCGCATCGGTGGCCTGCTGCGCTACGGCATCCCGGAATTCAAGATGGAAAAGCGTGTCCTGGACCGTCGGCTGGACCAAATGCGGGCCGAGGGAACCGAATTCCGCACCGGTGTCAACGTCGGCGTGGACATCACCGCCGAGCAGCTGCGCGCCGACTTCGACGCCGTGGTGCTGGCCGGCGGCGCCACCGCAGGGCGCGATCTGCCCATCCCCGGCCGCGAACTGGACGGCATCCACCAGGCGATGGAGTATCTGCCGTGGGGTAACCGCGTGCAGGAGGGCGACGACGTGCTGGGCCCCGACGGGCAGCCGCCGATCACCGCCAAGGACAAGAAGGTTGTCATCATTGGCGGCGGGGACACCGGCGCCGACTGCCTGGGCACCGCCCATCGGCAGGGCGCGACCGTCATCCACCAGTTCGAGATCATGCCGCGGCCGCCGGAGACGCGCGCCCCGTCCACCCCGTGGCCGACCTACCCGCTGATGTACCGGGTGTCCTCGGCGCACGAGGAGGGCGGCGAGCGGATGTTCTCGGTCAACACCGAGGAGTTCGTCGGCGAGGATGGTCACGTGACGGCGCTCAAGGCGCACGAGGTGACCATGGAGGACGGCAAGTTCGTCAAGGTGGAGGGTTCGGAATTCGAACTCGAGGTCGACCTGGTGTTGCTGGCGATGGGCTTCGTCGGCCCCGAGAAGGAGGGCCTGCTGACCGACCTCGAGGTCAAGCTCACCGAGCGGGGCAACGTCGCCCGCGGCGCCGATTTCGACACGTCGGTTCCGGGCGTCTTCGTTGCCGGTGACATGGGTCGTGGCCAGTCACTGATCGTCTGGGCGATTGCTGAGGGGCGGGCGGCCGCGGCCGCGACGGACCGCTTCCTGATGGGGTCGACGGCGCTGCCGGCGCCGGTCAAGCCCACCGCGGTACCGCTTCAGTAGTAACACCAGTCACACCAGAAACACGCCGGACTTCGTCCGGCGCGTCTCCCACTGTTTGCCAGCCGCCGGGTGTCTAATAACCCGTTGTGAGCCCGCTCACATGGGGGTCACACCGGTTTCCCGGTTGAACGACCGATCGCAGGAGAGATTCTTGTGCATATCCACCCTTTACCTCAGTCACGGATGGGGCGAATCGCCTGGTCATGGTTGCGTCACCCGGTCAAAAGTCGGGAGTTCCCGGCCAAGCACGAACGCTTGGTGACCCCCCAGGACTTGCTGCTGTTCGGTGCGTGACCGCCCGTTCGGCGCGCTCAGCGGCGCGCCGCGGGTTTGCTCAACATGCGCCCGGCGGGATTTCCGCCGGGCCCCAAAGGCGTCGTCACCGCTCCCATAGGCCCGAGTCGCGGATCGCCTCGGCGAGCGGTTCGAGCACGGCCGGGTCGTGCGGCGGCGGCAGGTAGACGATGCCCAGATCCAAGCCCTCGGCGGCCAGCCCGGCCGCGTCCTCGATGACCTTCCCGTAATTCAGATCCGGCTCCAGGCGCAGGTGGGCCGAGAGCGTGATCTCCTTGGGGTCGCGGCCGATGTCCGCGCAGTGCGATGCCAGCACGTCGCGCTTGTGGGCGAAGACGTCGGGCGGACCGCCCACGAAATTCCAGTGCTGGGCGTAGCGCGCGGTGATGCGCAGCGTGCGCTTTTCCCCGCTGCCGCCGATGCAGATCGGTGGGTGCGGGCGCTGCGGGCCCTTGGGCTCGTTGCGGGCGCCTTTGAGCTGGTAGAACTTGCCGTCGAAGTCGGTGGTCTCCTGGCTGAGCAGGCTGGTCAGCACCTCGCACGCCTCCTCGAAGCGGTCGAAGCGTTCCTTGATACTGCCCAGTTCGATGCCGTAGGCGCCGGACTCCTCCTCGTTCCAGCCGGCGCCGATGCCCAGCTCGAGCCGTCCGTTCGAAATGATGTCGAGGGCGGCGGCCATGTTGGCCAGGACCGCGGGGTGGCGGTAGTGGATCCCGGTGACCAGGGTGCCCACCCGGAGCCGCTTGGTGGCCTGGGCGAGGGCGGTCAGCGTCGTCCAGCCCTCCAGGCAGGGCCCGCTGCTGTCGGAGAAGATCGGGTAGAAGTGGTCGAACGTCCACCCGGACTCGTAGACCTCGATGTCGTCGGCCGCCTGCCAGACGGCGAGCATCTGTGCCCAGGTGGTGTTCTGCGGGGAAGTCTTGAACGCGAATCGCATGCCGTCGACGTTAGTCGGTGTTTATGAAGGACAACTAAACTCAAGCTCACGATGACTGCTGTCTGCGGCTCCCTCGGAATGGACACCAAGATCACCCTGCTGGCGGCGGGCCTGATCTTCCTGCTCGCGCTGGTGCTGGGCGTGTGGAAATACCGCGAGATGATGGCGTCGGAGAACCACCTCGCGCATCCCTACGTCGACATCGCGCATCGGGCGGCGCTGCTGTATTCGTTCGCGACGCTGCTGCTCGCGGTGTTCGTGCAACTGAGCGCCTGGCCGGTCTGGGTGAACCTGACGGCGGCGGGGGTGGTCGTCTTCTTCTTCGTGGCCGCCATCGCCGCCTACATCAGCCACGGCGCGCGCCGCGACACCGTCAACCAGTTCGAAAACGCTGACGGGCGTCTCGTGCTGGCGATGGCGGCGCTGATCGCCGGGGAGATCGGCGGATTCAGCGTGCTGCTCGCCGGATTCGTCGCCGGGCAGCTGTTGTAAGCGGGGAGATCGCGCGGTGACCTGCTGCGCCCGGCTTCGCCGCGCTTGCAATCACCGCGGAGGTCGTGCGGTGACCTGCTGCGCCCGGCTTCGCCGCGCTTGCAATCACCGCGCGGGCACACTGGAGTCATGGACCCGGTAGCGGCGTTACGGCAGATCGCCTATTTCAAGGACCGCAGCCGCCACGACCCCCGGCGCGTGATGGCTTACCGCAATGCGGCCGACATCATCGAGGGCCTCGACGACGCGACCCGCGAGCGGCACGGCCAGGCCAACAGCTGGCAGTCCTTGCCGGGGATCGGCCCCAAGACCGCGAAGGTCATCGACCAGGCGTGGTCCGGCCGCGAACCCGATCTTCTCGTCGAATTGCGTTCCAGTGCCGAGGATCTCGGCGGCGGTGACATCCGTTCCGCGCTGCGCGGGGATCTGCATCTGCATTCCAACTGGTCGGACGGCTCGGCGCCGATCGAGGAGATGATGGCCAGCGCGGCGGCGCTGGGGCACGAGTACTGCGCGTTGACCGACCATTCGCCGCGGCTGACCATCGCCAACGGGCTCTCACCCGAGCGGTTGCGCAAGCAGCTCGACGTGATCGACGGCCTGCGGGAGAAGTTCGCGCCGATGCGCATCCTCACCGGGATCGAGGTCGACATCCTCGACGACGGCAGCCTCGACCAGGAACCCGAGCTGCTCGAGCGCCTCGACGTGGTGGTGGCCAGCGTGCACTCCAAGCTGTCGATGGATGCGCCCGCGATGACCCGGCGGATGCTGCGGGCGGTGGCCAACCCGCACGCCGACGTGTTGGGGCACTGCACCGGCCGGCTGGTCTCCGGGAATCGCGGCATCCGGCCGGAATCCAAGTTCGACGCCGAGGCGGTGTTCACCGCGTGCCGCGACCACGGCACGGCGGTGGAGATCAACTCCCGCCCCGAGCGGCGCGATCCGCCCAGCCGGCTGCTGAACCTGGCGCTGGAGATCGGCTGTGTGTTCACCATCGATACCGATGCGCACGCGCCCGGTCAGCTGGATTTCCTCGGCTATGGCGCCCAGCGCGCGCTGGACGCGGGTGTGCCCGTCGACCGGATCGTCAACACCTGGCCCGCCGAGCGGCTGCTGGAGTGGACCGCCAATTGAGCCGCCGCTCAGACCTGCACCGGTTCGGCGTCCTGGGGAACCGGTGCGTCGTCGCTGCGTCCGGCGCCCTGCAGCAGGTTGGCGGCGCCGACCGTCGCGCAGGTCGCGGCCGGGATGAGCAACGCGTAACCCCCCAGCTGAGCCCCGAACGCGATCCCGGCCACGCCGCCGCCGACGAATAACACGAGGGTCGTCGCCAGTATCGCCGTTTTCCAGTTCTTGATTCCGTGTAGCCGGCTGCGACCGAGGATCAGCCCGAGGTCGGTGACCGTTCCGGTGAAGTGCGTGGTGCGGATCGCCATCCCGCGAAAGCTCGACGTCATCCCGTTTTGCAGACCGAGCGCCGCGGCGGCGAGCAACGCCTGCACCGCGGTCTGCTCGATGCCGAGGGCGTTGATCTGTGCCCTGACGACGGTCTCCTCGACCCCGGCCGCGGCGAGCACCAGCAAGCCTGCCTCGAGGAAGAGCACGGCGGCATGGCGTGGGCCGGCAAGACCATCGGTGGGTGCCAGGATCGCCCCGGCGATGGTCGCTCCCGTCAGGAAGCCTAGAAAAATCGCGCCGAGCACGTGGCCTTCGTACAGCCACGGGTTGGCGGTGTGCATGCCCAGCTGCGTGGTGATCCCCGTCAGATTGCCAACGGGCACCGCCAAAATCAGCAGCGCCACGGCGTTGACGAAGCCCGCGGATAGGGCGAGTAACGCGCTGTAACCAAGCACGAGACCCTCGTGGGGCAGGCCGGTGTCGCGGGATTGCTGCGGCGGCATCGGATTCAATTGCTCACTTTCGAGGTCGGGTTTTCGCCAGCCTAGCAATCGGGCCGCCGCACAACCGGCGTCGCAACGCCGATTCAAATGAACCTCAAATCATCGAAAAGTGTTGTGGCAGACAATAATTAGAATAAACACCGAAAACGGGTCAGTCGGGTAGGTGCGGCATCTCTATACCCGGATCGCGGCCGACCAAAACCGCGGGCGTCAGGGCGGACTTGCCGTACCGATCCCGCACGCGGTCGATCACCGCGTCGATGGCGAGTCGATTGGTATCGCCGCCGAACGGCAGCATCAGCTGCTGGGAGCCGCTGCGGTCGATGCCCGACACGGCGAAGCCGATTAGCGTCAGGCCGCGCTGGGCGATCAGCGACGCCGCGTCCGCGACCAGCCCGCGCGCGGTGGCCAGCAGGGGCGCCGTCGATGACGTGGCCCACGGCAGGGTGCGCGATCGGGTCGCCCGGCCGAAGTCGTCGAAGCGCAGCCGCAGCACCACGGTGCGGCCGGTGCGTCCGGCGGCGCGCATGCGGCCGGTGATGCGGTCGATCAGATTGACCACGACGGCGTCGATCTCGTTGGCGGACAGGGTGTTTCCGGCGCGACCCAGCGCTCGCTGCGCGCCGACAGACCGGCGACGGACACCGGTGGTCACCCGGCGGCGGTCGATATTGCGGGACAGGGCGTACAACTGGCGGCCCATCGCCCCGCCCACCATGGAACCCAGCGCGGACTCGCTGAGCTCGGCGACGTCGGCGACCGTCACGATGCCGTGCGCACGCAGCTTCTCGGCGGTTACCGCGCCCACACCCCAGAGCCGGCGCACCGGCAGCGGCCGCAGGAAGGCCAGCTCCTGGTCGGGCGGCACCATCAACAGCCCGTCGGGCTTGGCCTCCTGGCTGGCGACTTTGGCGAGGAACTTGGTGCGCGCGACGCCGACGGTGATCGGCAGCCCGACGCGCTCGCGCACGTCCGCGCGCAACCGCTCGGCGATCGCGACCGGCGTGCCACTGACCCGACGTAGCCCGCCGACGTCGAGGAAGGCCTCGTCCACCGACAGCGGCTCGACGATCGGGGAGCAGTCGCGGAACACCTCGAAGACCGCGTCACTGGCGCGCGAATAGGCGCTCATCCGCGGCGGCACCACCACGGCGTGCGGGCACAACCGCCGCGCCTGCGACCCGCCCATGGCCGTGCGCACGCCGTAGGCCTTGGCCTCGTAGCTCGCGGCCAGCACCACACCGCCGCCCACGATCACCGGTCGGCCCCGCAGGGTGGGGTCGTCGCGCTGCTCGACGGACGCGTAGAAGGAATCCAGGTCCGCGTGCAGGATGGACGTATCGCACCGCACGAACATATGTTCGCACAGGGCGCCGATAGCTGAGTTTCAGCAGGCGTCGCCGTAGACGCTGCTGACCCAGATGTGCACAAGCGTGTCGAGTAACTGCTCGCTGGGCACCGAGGGCCGCGCGTCGGCGAACGAGCTGAGCATGACCTTCTCGTTGAGCAGGTTCAGCGCCGCGGACAGGTTGCGGGCCGGCAGCGTCACCGGCGCCGCGCCGCGGGCGCGCTCGGCTTCGATCACGGTGGTGATGTGGTCCACCCACTTCTGCATGAAGCGCGACCACAGGTCGTCGACGTCCTTATTACTGCGCGCCGCGTCGGCGGCCAGTGACACCGCGCGATGCGCCCCGAAGGTCTCGACGAACACGTTGATCCCGATGCGCCACAACGCTTTCAGGTCGGCGGGCGGGTTGGCGACCATGGTTTGAAGCGCGGAGTCGGCCTGCATGATGACCCGTTCGAACAGGGTGAGCAGCACCGCGTCCTTGGACGGGAAATAGAAGTAGAACGTCGGCCGGGACAGGCCGGCACCCTTGGCCAGGTCGTCGACGGAGATGTCGGCGAGCGGGCGCTCCCGCAGCAGTTGTTCGGCGGTGGACAGGATGGCCAGTTCACGGTCGTCGCCGGACGGGCGCGCCGAACGCCGGCCCCGGTGGGTGCGGGCGGAACCGACGGTAGTCACGGCCGCTACTTTACACGCTGTTGAGAGTTTCGACACGGTGTTGACTGGCTCAACACGGTGTTGATAGCGTTGGCTTCATGACTGAGCACCTCGACGTCCTCATCGTCGGCGCCGGCATCTCCGGCGTGAGCGCGGCCTGGCACCTGCAGGAACGCTGCCCGACAAAGAGCTACGCCATCCTCGAACGCCGCGCCGACCTCGGCGGAACCTGGGACCTGTTCAAGTACCCGGGCATCCGGTCGGACTCGGACATGTTCACCCTGGGCTTCCGGTTCAAGCCCTGGCGCTCGGCGAAGTCCATCGCCGACGGGGCCTCGATCAAGGCCTACATCAAGGAGACCGCCGTCGAGAACAAGATCGAGCCGAAGATCCGCTACCGCCACCGGGTGGTGGCCGCCGACTGGTCCGACAACGACAACCGCTGGACCGTGACCGTCGAGAGTGACGGCCGGCAAAGCGAGATCACGTGCTCGTTCCTGTTCGCCTGCACCGGCTACTACAACTACGACGAGGGGTTCTCGCCGACCTTCCCGGGCTCCGAGGACTTCGGCGGCACCATCGTCCACCCGCAGCACTGGCCGGAGGACCTCGACTACGCGGGCAAGCGGATCGTCGTGATCGGATCCGGTGCCACCGCGATCACCCTGATTCCCGCCCTGGTGAACTCGGGCGCCGGCCACGTGACCATGCTGCAGCGCTCGCCGACCTACATCGGGTCGCTGCCCGGGGTCGATCCGTTCGCCGAGAAGGCCAACCGGCTGTTGCCCGAGCGCCTCGCGCACATGGCCAACCGCTGGAAGGCCATCGCGTTCAGCACTTTCCAGTACCAGCTGTCCCGCAAGGCCCCGGGCTACATGCGCAAGACGTTGATGACGATGGCGCAGCGACGCCTGCCGGAGGGCTACGACGTCGAAAAGCACTTCGGTCCGCGCTACAACGTCTGGGACGAGCGGCTGTGCCTGGCCCCCGACGGCGACTTCTTCCGGACCATCCGGCACGGCAAGGCCGACGTCGTCACCGACACCATCGACCGGTTCACCAAGACGGGCATCAAGCTCACCTCGGGTGAGGAACTGTCGGCCGACATCATCGTCACCGCAACGGGATTGAACATGCAGTTGCTGGGCGGGGTGAAGCCGACCCGCAACGGCCAGGACATCGACCTGACCTCGTTGATGACCTACAAGGGGCTGATGTTCTCCGGTGTGCCCAACTTCGCGATCACCTTCGGATACACGAACGCGTCCTGGACGCTGAAGGCCGACCTGGTCTCGGAGTTCGTGTGCCGATTGCTGAACTACATGGATGCCAACGGCTTTGACTTCGTCGAGCCGCAGCACCCGGGCAGCGATGTCGACGAGCTGCCGTTCATGGACTTCACTCCCGGCTACTTCCGGCGGTCGATGCACCTGCTGCCGAAGTCGGGGTCGCGGGCGCCGTGGCGGCTCAAGCAGAACTACTTCTTCGACATGCGCACGATCCGGCGCGGCAGGGTCGACGATGAAGGCTTGAAGTTCGCGAAAAAGCCTGCCCCGGTGGCCGTTTAGCGCGTCAGTCTGCGGCGACGACGACGATTCCGTCGTCGTCGCTGTAGGCGATCTCGCCCGGGGTGAACGTCACCCCGCCCAGGGTGACCTCGACGTCGCGCTCGCCGGCACCGGTCTTGGTGCTCTTGCGGGGATTGGTACCCAACGCCTTGATGCTGATGTCCATGCCCCGCAGCGTGGCCGAGTCGCGCACGGCGCCGTTGACGATCAGCCCGGCCCAGCCGTTGGTACGGGCCAACTCGGCGATGACGTCGCCGACCAGAGCGGTGTGCAGGGAACCGTGGCCGTCGATGACCAGAACCCCGCCGCCGCCGGGCTCCGAGAGGATCGATTTCAGCAGCGCGTTGTCCTGAAAACACCGCACGGTGCTGATCGGGCCGGCGAATTCGGTCCGGCCGCCCAACTGGCGGAATTGCACGTCGCAGCTGCGTACGTCGGGACCGATGCTGTCTACGAGGTCGGCCGTCGGCCGGAATGACACCGTCACTTCTGACACGTTAGACGTCCGCCGTTCAGCGGCGACGCAGCTGGCGAATGAGCAGGATGGCCAGCAGGCTGACGGCCAGGGCAACGATCAGGGGCACCGGGGACTGACCCGCCGCAGGACCGGCGATCGCGGGAGCGACGGGATTGTTGGCGGCCTCCACGGTGGATTTCGCCTGCGCGGCAGCATCTTTGGCGGCGGCCGTGAGGTCGCCGTTGCTTTCGGCCCGCTGTGCGACGTCGAGCGGCTGCTCGGCCGGGCGTTCGGGTGGCTTTGGGGGCGCCGGTTCGGCGCTCTTGGCCGGCACCTTCTTGGCGGGTGCTTTTTTGGCCGGCGCTTTCTTGGCGGGCGCCTTCTTCGCAGGGGCCTTCTTGGCGGGCGCTTTCGCGGTCTTCTTCACCGCCTTGGCGGGCGGTGTCTTCTCCGGCGGGATGCCGGCGCCGTCAGGTGCGCTGTTCGTTGGGTCCTGCGGGTCTGCCATGCGGCCGCTCCTTGAGCTTCCTCTGTCGTCGTTCCCCTGGCTCACCGGGTTCAAGGTCCCATCATGCCAGGACGCGTCGGGGCGCCTCGCTGGCCGTACTCAGCGCCTACCCCGCGCCGCCCACCAGGCGCCGGCGGCGACGAGCGCCACTGCGACGGCCACGAACGGCCAGACCGGGACGGTACCGCCGCCCGCCGGGGCCGCCGCGGGGGGACCGGGCGTGCCGGTGCCGGGCACCGTGAGCCGAAACGACCATGATCCGGACACCACGTGGCCATCGGCGGAGGTGACGCGGTAGTTCACCGCGTACGTTCCGGCCGGCCCGAGTGGCCGCAGGGCGATGCCGACCACCGCGCCCTGCACCGTGGGCTCTCCCGTGGACCACACGTTGCCGTCGGGCCCGACCACCGTCATGGCGGCGAACGTGGTTTGCAACTGCTCGTTGAACGTGGCGCTCACCCGCTGCGGGCCCGTCGCCAGCGCTGCATCGGCTGCGGGATCGGTGGCCAAGCGGGTGGCGTGGGCCGACGCGGCCGGCGCGGTCAACGTGGCGATCAGGAACATGACGCCGACGCACGCGCCAACCGCCAGGCGCTTCATGCCCGCCGGCGGATCAGTGCCATCGCGATGCCCGCGGCGGCGACCACCAGAGCGGCGCCGCCCAGCAGCCGGGCGGTGTTATCGGCGACAGTGGGCCCGGTCGGCGGGGGGCCGGGGGAGCCGTGGTGTTGATGCGGTGCCGCCGGTCCGGTGGCGAGGGTGAGCGTGGGTACCGGGTGCTCCGGCTCGCTCCCGTCCGGCAGCGGCGGCTGATCCCACTTCACGACGGTTCCGTCGGAGTAGCTCTGCGCGGCGGGGAAGCTGACGGTGTCGGCGTCGGGCAGCTTGACCGACAGCCGGAACAGGGCGAATTGATCTGGCCCGATGCCGCCGGTGAGGGCGGCGGTCCACGTCACCGAGCGCACGGTGCCCGACGCGGCGTCGCGGTCGAGCCGGGCCGTCCAGCCCGGCTGGCTTTCGGTGCGCGCCGACGGCACGTTGGGAAGGGTGACGGTCAGCGCGGTGGTGAGCGCCCCGTTGTTCGACTCGTTGGGCACCTGGAACGTGACGATCGCCATGGCCCCGCGCACCGCGTTGTCGCTGCTGGCGTGCACGTGCGCCCAGGCGGCGGGCAGCTGGGCCGCCGACCCGAGATAGAGGGCGGCCGCCGCAACGAGCGCCGTCAGCGTGCGTGAGACCCACCTGCGGTGGACGGGCATGCCGGAGTGCCGCCTTTCCTGCGAGAGGTCAGCTCAGTCCGAGGCGGGCCATCAGATCCGCCTCGATCCCGTCGAGCTGCGTCGAGATCGCGGCGTGGGCCGCCCGGCGGCGCGCGGCCGGCATGTTCTCGGCGGCGGTGACCGCCGCCGACAGGTCGCTGAGCCGCTCGGCGATGGCGGAGACGAACTGCTTGGTCTCGGCGTCCTTGGGCTTCTTGTCCTGCACCGTGCGCCGCGCCAAATCCGCTCAGCGGGCCGAGAGCAAGGCGCTGCGCGCGCAGATCAAGGCGCAACGGGACCGCGACCGCAACGCCCTGAAGGTCGCGGAGGCCGAACTCAAGGCCGTGCGGGAGGGCAAGATCTTCTCACCGACGCGGATCCGCCGGGTGCTGACGGTGTCCCGGTTGCTCGCGCCGATCCTCACGCCGCTCATCTACCGGGCGGCGGTCGCGGCCCGCGCGCTCATCGATCAGCGTCGCGCGGATCAACTCGGCATTCCGCTGGCGCAGATCGGCCAGTTCTCCGGTCACGGCGCCCAGCTGTCGGCCCGCATCGCGGGGGCGGAGAAGTCGCTGCGCACGGTGCAGGACAAGAAGCCCAAGGACGCCGAGACCAAGCAGTTCGTCTCCGCCATCGCCGAGCGGCTCAGCG
>NZ_LZMG01000343.1:0-510 GCF_001673615.1 Mycobacterium sp. 1245499.0 | reverse complement strand
TGACGCCGGCGCGCCGCGCGCGGTGAACGCCGCGGTGGCCGCCGCCAGCAGCCGTTCGCGATTGCGGCGCGCGTCCGACCTTCCCACCAAAGCGGAGGCTCCTCCGGTTCTGTTACGCTATGAATGCGGAGGCCCCTCCGCTTTCACCAGTGTGTCACCCGATCTCTTCAGGAGCACCATGACAGACCAACCCCGGCCCGGCGGCATCGGCACTCTGGGCGTGACCCCCGTCGCCCGCATGGGCTACGGCGCCATGCAACTGTTCGAGGCGACGACCGCCGACGACGCGGCCGCGGTGCTGCGTCGCGCGATCGAACTGGGCGTCAACCACATCGACACCGCGTCGTTCTACGGACCCGGCGAGGTGAACCGCCGGATCCACGCGGCACTGGCCCCCTACCCCGACGACCTCGTCATCGTCAGCAAGGTCGGACGCGCGCCGCAATCGCGAACGGCTGCTGGCGGCGGCCACCGCGGCGTTCACCGCGCACGGCGCGGCGGTCTCGCTCG
>NZ_LZMG01000342.1:0-619 GCF_001673615.1 Mycobacterium sp. 1245499.0 | reverse complement strand
TCACACTGTCGGAAAACCAGGCCGAGCACGTGCAGCAGTCCTTCGATCAGATGGACACCCCCCGCAGCCGGCGGGTGCTGCTGGAGGGCTGGGAGAAGTTCCACGAGCCCGTGGACCGCATCGTGTCCATCGGCGCGTTCGAGCACTTCGGCCGGCAGCGCTACGGCCGCTTCTTCAAAATGGCCTACCAGGCGCTGCCGCCCGGCGGAGTGATGTTGCTGCACACCATCGTTCGGCCGTCGTTCAAAGACGCGCGGGCCAAGGGCCTGAAGCTGACCCACGAAATCGTGCAGTTCTCGCAGTTCATCCTGGCCGAGATCTTCCCCGGCGGCTGGCTGCCGACGCCGCAGACCGTCGGCGAGTACGGAGTGACCGCGGGCTTCGACCTGACCCGCGTCCAGTCGCTGCAGCTGCACTACGCCAGGACCTTGGACCTGTGGGCCGAGGCACTCGAGGCCAATCGCGAGCAGGCGGTCGCCCTGCAGTCCGAAGAAGTCTACGACAAGTACATGCACTACCTGACCGGCTGCGAAAACTTCTTCCGCAAGGGTGTCACCAATGTGGGGCAATTCACGTTGGTCAAGTAGGGCGGGACAAGTCGGCCCCGAACGGTTCACCG
>NZ_LZMG01000341.1:0-959 GCF_001673615.1 Mycobacterium sp. 1245499.0 | reverse complement strand
GCCGACCGGGAGCAGGAACGCTATCCGCTGCTCGAGGAGACCCTGGAACTGGACCTGTCGTCGCTGGCCGACGACGAGAAGCAGCGCCTGTTGGTCGTGGTCAACCGCGCGATCGACCAGGTCTGCACGGTCGGCCGCACGCTCAAGTCCGGAACCACCGTCAACTTCGAGGTCAGCTCCGAGGCGAAAAATGTCGGAGCCTGACACCCGGCTCACCGCATGGGTGCACGGCCAGGTCCAAGGCGTCGGTTTCCGCTGGTGGACCCGCTGCCGGGCGCTGGAACTGGGTCTCACCGGCTATGCCGCCAACCAGGCCGACGGCCGCGTTCTGGTGGTCGCCCAGGGCCCGCGGCCGGCCGGCGAGAAGCTGCTGCACCTGCTGGAAGGCGGCACCGCATGGCCGTCGCGGCCCGGCCACGTCGACAAGGTGGTCGCCGACTGGTCACAGTGGTCACATCAGCCACGGGCGGAAGGTGAATGTCGCCCTGCGAAACGCGCTAGCGCCGGCGCTATCACGTTGCGGATTCGCCCATCGACGCCGCAGCCGGTGCCGGTGTGACATGTGAGGCCCAGGGGCTCGTCGGACGCCCGGACCGTGCCCGTCAGCGCTCGACGAAACCCTCGAACCGCTCCTGGGGCTGTGACCAGTCGGCGACCACCTTGTCGACGTGGCCGGGCCGCGACGGCCATGCGGTGCCGCCTTCCAGCAGGTGCAGCAGCTTCTCGCCGGCCGGCCGCGGGCCCTGGGCGACCACCAGAACGCGGCCGTCGGCCTGGTTGGCGGCATAGCCGGTGAGACCCAGTTCCAGCGCCCGGCAGCGGGTCCACCAGCGGAAACCGACGCCTTGGACCTGGCCGTGCACCCATGCGGTGAGCCGGGTGTCAGGCTCCGACATTTTTCGCCTCGGAGCTGACCTCGAAGTTGACGGTGGTTCCGGACTTGAGCGTGCGGCCGACCG
>NZ_LZMG01000340.1:0-5514 GCF_001673615.1 Mycobacterium sp. 1245499.0 | reverse complement strand
CCGCGGCGGATTCCGGCGTTTATGCCTCGACGACGGTCGTCCGACAAGAAAGCTTCATCGACCAGGCCCGCCATCGCCTCCCAATCGCGAGCGGCGAAGTACGCCAGGAATTGCCCGACCGCCAAGGTCGCTCGGTTCTCCAATCGCGGTGCCGGCCGGCTGAGTTCCTTCAACCGCGCGATGGCGGCTTCCGTGTCTGTCTCGTCGAAGACTTCGCAACGGGTGAGTCGACCATCATCGACGAGGTGAAGCATCACCATGCGCCATTCGACTCCCACGCCGTCCGGCGAGGACCCGTGTGCATAGTTGGTGATCACCGCTCCACGACTGTTGATTTCGTGCACGGCTTCGATATGGACCTTGAAGTCAGGCGTGAGATCAAAGAGCGTGTGGACGGCCGAAGTCATATCGCTGGCGGTGAACGGCGTGCCCCGGCGGTGGTCGACCGTCACCCAATCCTCTGGGGGATACTCATGCCGGTTGAACATCGCGTGCACGCCGGCGACCGCTGCCCACGTGTCTGCGTGAGCGGCCGCTTCGCCTGCGACGTAACGGGCATCGAGTTCGGCGATGGCGGCATCGAAGTCGTCCGCATCGAAGGATACGAGTGCGATCATTCGTCGGTCGGTGTTGATTTCGACGATGGCGAGCACGTTTGTGAGGAATGGACCTTGACCGGTGCCTGAATAGTCCATGCGGGCGCGCAAAAGCACGAGGCGTTCACCGCGCGTTGCCATGACGGTCGACGTCATGTTCGTCAACCCCAGGTCGGCGATTGCTCGCATGTCCGCGATCTGGGCGTCTCGACTCTCCCGGACTCCGGCGCCCACTACCCGACGCGGATCGTTACTGACGAAGCCGTCGGCCAGGATTTCGGCCATCGCGACCCAGTCACGAGCAGCGTACAGCGCTGTAAAGCGCTCGGCTACTTGGCTTGCCGCATTCTCCGGTCGCCGGGCCGCCGCCTGAATCGCGTCGAAGCGGGCAAGGGCCTCCGCGAGGTCTGCCTCGTCGAAAAGCTCGGTGCGGCTGATTCGGTCGCCGTCGAACAACACAACGTCGACTACCTGCCACTCAGCGTCGAAACCCGCCGGGGAGGTCCCGATTGCCACGTGGGTGACCACGGCGCCGCGCCCGCTCAGCCGGTGCACAGCCGCGATGTAGATGCGGGCCCGCGGCGAAAGTTCCCACGTCGCATGGAGAAACGCCTCCAGGTCGCCCGCACCGATCGGTGCGAGTCGCCGGTGGTCGATGTTTACCCAATCAGGTGTCGTCGCCGGTATCTCCCTGCGGCTGAGTGCCGCGAAAGCCTCTGTCATGAGCGACCAGGTGCGGGAGTTGGAGGAGGCCTCGCCGGCCAGGTAACGCGAATCGAGTTCGGCGACAGCGGCGTCGAAGTCGTCGGCATCGAACACGACGCGTGCCAAGACCCGGTTTTCGGCATCGATCTCGATGAGACCGAGCACCTCGCTGTGAAATGCGGCGGGTCCTTGCTCGGGGCCAAAGAACTGGGTACGACCGAGGAAGAGGCGCTCGCCCCGCGTGGCGATGACGTCTGAAACTATCTTCTCGATGCCGACGTCAGCCCACGCCCGCATATTGTCGATATCGACCTCTCGACCCAGTTGGACTCCCGCGCCCACCACGCGACGACGATCGTCACTAGCAAACTCGTCGACCGTCATCTCTGCCATCGAATCCCAGTCGCGGGCCGCGAAGTACGCCAGGAATCGGTCGTCGATTTGGCTCGCTTTGTTTTGCAGTTGCCGCGGGCGTGGATGCAGCTGATCGAACCTCGCGATCGCGGCGCCCAGGTCTGCCTCATCGAAGATTTCCAAGCGGTTGACCAAATCACCTTCGATAGTAAGGACGCTGATCCCTCGCCACTCGGCTTCAAAACCTTCTCGCGAGGTTTCGTGCGTCACATTGGTAACCACAGCCCCTAGGTCGTCCAGTCGATGCACCGCCTCTATGGAGTTGCTCAGGTACGGCGTGGCGAGCCAATTGTTTAGTGATGCAGAGACATGGCCAGGGGCGAACGATATCCCTCGCCGATGATCGATGTTCACCCAATCTGCTGTCGTCGCTGGATGCTCACGCCGATTCAGCGCGGCGTAGGCCCCCTTGATTACAGACCACGTGCGCGCGTGGGCCATCGCTTCGCCAGCCATGTATCGGGCGTCGAGTTCGGCGACGGCGGCGTCGAAGTCTTCCAGGTCGTATGAGACGACCCTGGCGATTCGGTCATCGGCGTCAACCTCGAAGACATTAAGGGCATCATTTTGGACCCCGCCGGGATCGGAGCCGGTGGCGCGACTCCGCGCGAGGACGAGACGTTCTCCACGGATCGCGATGGCGCTCACCATCGAGATCGTGAACCCGACTCCGGCGGCCGCCTGCAAGTCTCGGATCACATCGTCCCGACCGTGCTGGGTATCAGCACTGACGACCCGCCGATGGTCAATGCCGACATAGTCGTCAGCCACCGTTTGAGCCATGGCATCCCAGTCGCCAGCCGCGAAGTGCGACCAGACATGTTTGAATACGCGCGAGGCCGCGTTCTCCAGCTCCGGCGTCGGCCGGCCGAGCTCCTCAAACCTCGTGATGGCGGCATCGATGTCCGCCTCGTCGAAGACCTCCGTCCGGTGAATCACGCCGCCCGCGACCGCAAGAACCGCGATCCCGCGCCACTCCGCCCTCAATCCCTCTTCCGAAAACTCTTGTGCCGCATAGGTGATCACCGTCCCGGCATCGCTCAGCCGATGCACTTGCTCGACATAGATATTGGTGTCCTGTCGAAAGTCCCACCCGGCGTTGATGTATGCGGATACATCGCCGGGCCCGAACGCCGTCTCGCGTCGATGGTCGACATTGACACAATCGGGCGAAGTAAGTGGCGGCTCATGCCGGTTGAGCGCGGCGTAACTACGCGCTACGGCCGACCACGTACGTGCACACGACGCCGCTTCGCCGGCCAGGTAGCGGGTGTCGAGTTCAGCCATGGCGGCGTCGAAGTTTTCCAGGTCGAACACCATGACCGCCTTGATCCGCTCGTCGGCGTCGATCTCGAGGAGGTTGAGCACATCAGTTTGGAACGCCGCAGAGTGCACGCGAGTGAGGGTGAGGCGCTCGCCGCGGGTCGCAACCGTGGTCGACGTTAGGTTGTCCGGAGCGATGTCGACGAGCACTCGCCAGTTGGCGACGTTGGCGTCTCGGCCTTGGATGACCTCGGCGGCCACAACGCGACGTCGGTCATAGGTTGAAACGTCTTCGGCGTAAAACTCTGCAATAGCGGGCCAGTCGCCAGCCGCCAAGTGGTTAAGGAAATGCTCGACCACGCGGGTCGCAGCGTTCTCCAGCCGTCGCGCGCGCCGGTCGAGCTCCTCAAACCTTGCGATCGCGGCACCGAGGTCTGTCTCGTCGAAGAGCTCCGAGCGGTCTATCAGGTCGCCTTTCACCGTCGAAACGCCGACCTCCCGCCATTCGGCGTCGAAGCCCTCGCGCGAGATCCCTTGGTACACGCGCGTGACGACCGCTCCCAAGGCGGTCAGTCGATGCACAGCCTCGATGTAGATGTTGACGCCCGGCGTCAGTAGGTCCCACGTGACTTTGAGGTACGCCGCAAGGTCGCCCGGCGCAAATGCTCTCGCCCTCCGGTGGTCGAGGTTGACCCAGTCAGGCGTCGTGGGCGGTGGTTCGCGTCGGTTAACCGCGGCGTACGCCCGCGTGATGATCGACCAAGTCCGCGCGTACGGTGCCGCCTCGCCCGCGAGGTACCGGCGGTCGAGCTCAGCGATAGCGGCGTCGAAGTCGTTGAGGTCGAATGCGGCCATTGCCGCAATCTGCTCTGTGGTGTCGATTTCGACTATTTGTAGGAAATCGACGCGGAACGCGCCCGGTTCCAGGCCGCTTCGCGAGTAGCGGGCACGAACGAGGGCGAGGCGTCCTCCACGCGTTGCGAGGGTGTCTGACGTTGCGTCCGTCACCTCAATGTCGGCGGCCGACCGATAGTCTTCGATCGCAGCACCCGGGCCGCGTCGAATCCCCGCGCCCACCACCGAACGACGGTCATCACCGTAATAGTCGCCTGCGAGAAGCTCGGTTATCGCATCCCAGTCGCGGGCCGCGAAATACGCATGCAGGCGTTCGTATGCCCGCGTCGCGGCATTCGCCAGCGGCGCTCGAGAAGGTATCTCCTCAGGTCGGGCGTATGCATTAGTAAGTTCCGCCATCGCGGCGTCCATGTCTTCGACGTCGAACCAGACCTGCAGGCAGATCTGGCCATCTTCGTCGATGCCATAAAGCAGGACGAATTCGTCCTGCGGCGCCCCAGGGGTCGCGTCGTCCGCGCCTATCACCAGTCGAGCGAGCGCTAGACGCTCACCTCGGACGGCGACAATCCTTTGGCTGAGCCGCATAGGGACTGTCTCTAAAACCCGCCTGTTCACACGTGGAAATTCGCCCGGTGGGACGTCTAATTGTCCAAAGCCGACTATCTTGCGGCGGCTCTCGATCAATCCGTCTGGCGCGAACAGCTGCTCGAATTCGTCCCAAGCCTCACGATTTATGGCGGCCACCACGCGTTCGCCGACTCGGACGCACGCATTGTCGAGTTCGACAACTGGCGCTTCGGGCGGAGCCGGTGCGGGCGGAACGGCATTTTCGCCGAGAACGGCCCGCGCCATGTCCGCAAGCGCCGCAGCGCCTTTGCGTTCGTATAAATCGACCGCTTGCCCTGCGGCGGTTCGTGCCGCCGCCATGTCGCCACCACGCCCCAAAACCGTTGCCAGCGTCAGGCACGCGTCACCGTGATCGACCAGGGCGTCGGTGCGCTCGGCCAAGGTCACCGCGGCCTCGGCGACCTGGCGGGCCGCATCGTAGTCGTCGCCGCGGGCCAGCAAGTGTGCCCGCAGCGTGCGCCACGCGATCGACGCCTTCAGCGCGTGCCCGGCCAAACGCTCACTTTCCGTGCACAATTCGGCGGCCTCAGACTCGCGGTCGAGGGCAAGGCATGCGCGGCCCAGCAGTGCCGCGGTCTCGGCGGTGTCGGCGTCCAGCCCCATACGACGAAAACCGTTGTAGGCCTTGCGTAGATGAGTCTCCGCCGCGGCGGGGTCATTGCCGATGAGTTCGACGATGCCGGCGAACTGCTCGACTTCCAGCAGCGCGTGGCGCAGGCCGAGCTCGGTGACCGTGCGCCGGGCCGAATCGATCATCCGCCGGGCCGCGGCCGTACGGCCGCGGAACGCCTCGAGCACGGCCTGGCATCGCGTGGAGGTCGCCTCGACGGCGGGGGAGTCGGTCGTGATCCGAAGCAGCCGAACCACATCCAGGCACCGGCCGCCCGCCCGCGGAACCGGATTGGGGCCCCACAGCGCCGCCAGGGGTGCGCCCGCCAGAACCGCGTTCACCCGGCGATGCTCGCGGGCCCGCCGCGCCGCGGTCAGGGCGTCGTCGAGGGCAACTTCGCAGTCACCGATGCGGCCAAGACGGGCGAGGCACCCAGCCCGCACG
>NZ_LZMG01000339.1:0-6755 GCF_001673615.1 Mycobacterium sp. 1245499.0 | reverse complement strand
AAACGACTTTGCCGGTACCGGTTTTCGTGCAATCGATGGCCCAGGTGACGATCGCGCGCCGGCGGCGCTGGCCGGCCCCACGTGGATCCCCACCGCGAGTGATACCGACCCGACGAAGGTGATGGCACCGGCCGCCAACGCGGTCATGGCCCCGGCGTAGGACAACTGCCGCTTCTGAGTGGGCGCCGGAACGGGTTCGCTGATGTGCTCGACCAGCTGGTCGTCGGTGAATTCGGTGCTTGCAGCCGCCGACAGCGCCGCGCCGCGCGCGATCGTCACCTGGGCCATCGATTGCACGAAAACCGGTACCGGCAAAGTCGTTTCGAGCTGCCAGGAGAGGCCGTCGATGTCGCTGTGGCCGCCCACCCCCCAGATCGCCGAGGCGGTGACGGCCGTCGCGCCGCTTCCGGCGGCCCCGCCGGCCAAGCCGCCGGCCCCACAAACGAAACTCCCTGCCGGCGAACCGGTTTCGGACGCCAGCGTTCCGGAGGAGCAGCCGGGCGCCGGTGGCGAACGACAGTCGGACGGCGGTAACCGACAGCCCTACCTGACCCGGGTGCTCGAGCACATACCCGGTGACACCGGCGATCCGGCGGTTGACTCGGCCCCGCGCGCAGCGACCGACCCGCAACCCTGAGCTCGCCCGACGCCGGTGACCGCGGCCCTCAGTTGCCCTGGGCGCGAACGGCGGCGAACGACAACGACACGTCGTCGGCGACCTGGACCGACCCCATCAGCAGCGAGTACGGCTTGATGCCGTAGTCGGACTGCCGGATGGTGGATTCGACTGACATCCGCCATGATTCCCCGAGGTCTTCGGTCTGCACCTCGACGACATGGTCCCGCGACACTCCCCGAATGTGCAGAGCGCCCATCAGGCGGTAGTTATCGCCGGCGTTTTCGATGACATCCGCCGTATAGCAGATTTCGGGAAACCGGCTGGCGGACAACGACTTCAGGGCGTTGGACCGCACCAGCGCCTTCTCCGCCCCGGACAGCCCTTTGACACCGCCGTCACCACGCAGCACCTCGAACGAATCGGTCTCGACGGTGAGCTGTGCGCTGACGGGTTGGGAGTCGGACCAGCTCACGGTGGCACGCCAGCGCGTCATCGCGATGGTAAGACGATGGCCCATCCGCGCCGCCCTGCCGCTAACGCCGGTGTGCAGCAACAACTCACCGTCAGCCGGGCCGATCGTCCACACCGCGCCTTGGTCGGAAGTCACGAATCGACCGTGTCACATGGTCAAAACGGTGCGATAGTGCGCCCGGCCGCCTTCCAGGGCCGCGTAGCCCTCCGCGGCTTGCGACAGCGGCAGCTCCTCGATCCACGCTCTTACGCCGGACAAGACCGCGAAATGCATCGTGTCCTCGACGTCTTTCGCCGTACCGGAGGGATGGCCGACGATGCTGATGCCCGGCGTTATCAGCTGCACCGGGCTGATCGGCAGCGGTTCGGGCGTGACGCCGATGGTGACCAGTTGGCCCCGGGGCAGGATGCCGCCGACCGTGTCGGCCATCGCCTTGGAGTTTCCGGCGGTGGCCAGGACGACCGTCGCGCCGCCCAAGTCCTTGAGCGCCTCGGCGGGGTCGTTGGCCGTGGAGTCGATGTAGTGATGGGCGCCCAGTTTTCGGGCGTCGTCGGCTTTGCCGGTGCCGCGGTTGATCGCGATGGTCTCGAAACCCATGGCCCGGGCGAATTGCACCCCGAGGTGGCCCAGGCCGCCGACGCCGAGTACCGCCACCCGGTCGCCGGGCAGCGCGTTGGTGTGCCGCAACGCGTTATAGGTGGTCACGCCGGCGCATCCCATCGGGGCGGCTTCGGCATCGGACAGCTCGGCCGGTATGCGCGCCAGCGCGCTCACCGGCACGGTCACCGACTCGGCATATCCGCCGGGATATTGCCAACTCGGCACCTTGCCGTTTTCGCAGTGAATGAACTGTCCCTTGCGGCATTGGTCGCAGCGCTGGCAACATCCGCCGAACCAGCCGACCGCGACGCGATCGCCGACTGCGAAATCCTGGACGCCGTCGCCGATTTCGGCGATCTTGCCGGCGATCTCATGCCCCGGAGTCAGCGGCCACGATATGCCGGGGAAGTCGCCGTTGACGAAGCGCGCGTCGGTCCCGCAGATGCCGCACGCGGCGACCGTCAGCCGCACCTCATCGCGACCCGGTGGCTTGGTTTCGGCGTCGACCAGCTCCAAAGCTGCACCGGCGGACGGGACATGGACGGCTCGATGATTGGGCATGTGATTAGCTTGTCACCCCTGGGCCTGATGCGCGACGGGACATTTCTGGGAGCCGTTGGTGTGGTAGTCGACCTGCCAGTGTTTGATCCCATTGAGCCACCCCGACCGCAGCCGTTCGGGCTTGCCGACCGATTCCAGGTCGGGCATGGCATCGGCGATCGCGTTGAACATCAGGTCGATGGTCATCCGCGCCAGGTTGGCCCCGATGCAGTAGTGCGCGCCGGTGCCACCGAACCCGACGTGCGGGTTAGGGTCGCGCAGGATGTTGAAGGTGAACGGGTCCTCGAATACATCCTCGTCGAAATTGGCTGAGCGGTAGACCATTACGACGCGCTGGCCCTTCTTGATCTGCACGCCGGACAGCTCGTAGTCCTGCAGGGCGGTCCGCTGGAACGAGGTGACCGGGGTGGCCCACCGAACGATCTCGTCGGCCGTGGTGGCGGGACGCTCCCGCTTGTACAGCTCCCACTGGTCGGGGAAGTCGGTGAAGGCCATCATGCCCTGTGTGATGGAGTTGCGGGTGGTCTCGTTGCCGGCCACCGCCAGCAGGATGACGAAGAAACCGAACTCGTCGTCGGAGAGCTTGTGCCCGTCGACGTCGGCCTCGATCAACTTGGTGACGATGTCCTCGCCGGGATTCTGCGCCCGGTCGGCGGCCATCTGCATGGCGTAGGTGATCAGCTCGACCGACGCACCCATCGCGTCATTGCGGGCGAATTCCGGATCCTGGTCGCCCACCATCTCATTCGACCAGTGGAACAGCTTCATGCGGTCTTCCTGCGGCACTCCCAGCAGTCCGGCGATGGCCTGCAGCGGAAGCTCGCAGGACACCTGCTCGACGAAGTCGCCGGAACCCGCGGCGGCCGCCTTCTCGACGATCTGACGGGCACGCTGGTTCAGGTCGTCACGCAGCAGCTCGACGGCGCGCGGTGTGAACCCACGCGAAATGATCTTGCGGAGGTGGGTGTGCTGCGGGGCATCCATGTTGAGCAACACGAACTTGCCGGTATCGCGCTGTTCGCGCACCGTGCCCTCTTTGTATCGGGGCAGGGCGGTGTTCACCAGGCTGGAGAACACGTCGCTGCGCCGCGAAATCTCTTTGACGTCCTTGTGCTTGGACACCACCCAGAAGCCGCCGTCATCGAATCCGCCCACCCCGTCCGGTTGTTCGTTCCACCAGATCGGCGCGGTCCGGCGCAGCTCGGCCAGCTCTTCCACCGGGAGCCGCTCGGCGTGGATGTCCGGGTCGGTGAAGTCGAAGCCGGGAGGCAGATTGGGGACCGGCTTGGCAGTTGGCTCGACGGTTGGCATGGCCCGCTCCTCGATGACGAAGTGGTCTAGTCGTCCTTGTGCAAGGAAACCACTGCCGCACCTTGGTTGGGAAGCATTGAGGAAAGATCGTCGGCGGCGAATTGGAACGTGTTCCTGACCGGCCGTTTCGCCCCGTGTCGCGGGTGCACGCCGACGATCGGACCCACAAGCCGGAACGGTCTTGTGGCCGACGGTCCGCCGGATATGCTTTGGTGCAGGTCACCGGCGACGACAGGCGGGGTAGGACATGATTCGGGAACTGCTCAGCGCCGCTTCGATAGCGGGCATCACGATCGGCCTGGCCCCGTGCGCGGCCGCCGGTTACGACGGCGACGTGCCGGGCATGAACTATCAGGCCTCGCTGGGCGCGCCGTGCGACAACTACGAGCGTTTCATCTTCGGACGGGGGCCCAGCGGCCAGGCCGAGGCTTGCCACTTCCCGCCCCCCAATCAGTTCCCCGCGGCGACCACCGGCTATTGGGTGGCCTCTTATCCGCTGTACGGAGTCCAGCAGGCGGGCGCCAAGTGCCCAGGCCCGCAGAGCGCCGCACAGTCGGACCGCGGACTTCCGATGCTGTGCCTGGGAGCCCAAGGGTGGCAAGAGGGCTGGTTCACCGGGGCAGGGTTCTTCCCACCGTCCGAGTAACGACCATGCGCGATCGTCCGGCTCAGCCTTCGATCCCACGCTGGCTACGCTTCGTGCTGGCCTCCGACCGGGCCGGCTCGGCCTGGTACATCGGGACCGGATTCTTCTTCGCGCCGGCGCTGGCGGTGCTCTCGCCCTGGCCCACCGTCACCGCCGTGCTGTGGGGTGTCATCGCGCTGGCCGGGCTCTGGCTGGGACTGCTGGGCGTCGCGATGGCCGTCGGACTGGCCCGAATTTTGCGCTCGGGGGCCGAAATTTCCGAAGACTACTGGCGCAGCCTGGTGCACTACTAGGCCCCGATAGGCGTCACCGCCCGTAGCCAAATGCCACCCGAGCCCGTCTAGAGTCGTAGCAACCGTCCTGCAACACAAGGGAGACTCGAGATGGCCTTCAACGCCAGGGATGCAGTCGACGCCGTCAGGGACATCGCGACCAACGCCGTCGAAAAAGCCTCCGACATCGTCGAACACGCCAGCGACATCATCCGCGGCGACGTCGCCGGCGGCGCCAGCGGCATCGTCGCGAATTCGATCGACATCGGCACGTACGCGGTGGACCGGACGAAGGAAGTGTTCACCGGACGCGACGAAGCCGACGAAGCCGACGAGGTCTAGGCGCACCGGCCAGGCCAGCCTCCGCGTCAGACGGAGGCGGCCTCGTTCAGTTCGTCCAGCCGGTTGGTGGCTTCCAGGTACTCCTGCACCCAGCGCTCGATGACCGTTGAGGTCTTCTCCACCTTGGTGAACTGCCCGACCACCTGGCCGACGGGGTTGAATGCCACGTCGACGGATTCGTTCGGGTACCTGTTGGTGGCCCGCACGGCCATGCCGGAGACCATGTACTGCAACGGCATTCCGAGCGGCTTCGGGTTTTCCGGTGCCTCCCACGCCTCGGTCCAGTCGTTGCGCAGCATGCGGGCCGGCTTGCCGGTGAACGACCGGCTGCGGACGGTGTCGCGGCTGCCGGCCTTGACGTACGCCTGCTGCTGAACCGGGGTGTTCGAGGACTCCTCGACCATCAGCCACTGCGATCCGGTCCACGCGCCCTGCGCGCCGAGCGCCAGTGCGGCCGCGATCTGCTCACCGCTGCCGATGCCACCGGCGGCCAGCACCGGGACCGGGGCGACCTCCTTGACGACCTGCGGCCACAGCACGATCGAGCCCACCTCGCCGCAGTGCCCACCAGCCTCACCGCCCTGGGCGATGATGATGTCGACGCCGGCGTCGGCGTGCTTGCGAGCCTGCGAGGGGGAGCCGCACAGCGCCGCGACCTTGAGCCCGGCCTCGTGGATGTGCTTGATCATGTCGGCCGGCGGGGTGCCCAGCGCGTTGGCGATCATCTTCACCTTGGGGTGCTTGAGCGCCACCTCGACCTGGGGCGTGGCCGTCGCCTCGGTCCAGCCGAGGAGCTGCAGGCTGTCGCCGTCGCTGTCCTCGACCGGCACGCCGTGGTCGGCGAGGATCTTCTTGCCGAAGTCGAGGTGCTCCTGCGGCACCATCTTGCGCAGCGTCTCGGCAAGCTCCTCCGCGGACAGATGGGAGTCCATGCCCTCGTACTTGTTCGGGATGACGATGTCGACGCCGTAGGGGTGGTCGCCGATGTTGTCGTCAATCCAATTGAGTTCGATCTCCAGCTGCTCGGGGGTGAAGCCGACCGCACCGAGCACGCCGAACCCCCCGGCCTTACTGACCGCCACCACGACGTCGCGGCAGTGGGTGAAGGCGAAAATCGGGAACTCGATGCCGAGTTCGTCGCAGATAGGGGTGTGCATTACAACTCCTGGGAGCTCGCCGAATTGGAACGTGTTCTAGTTTAGTACGTAGCTCACTGACGTGGCCAGCGGGTCCTGACCTGCGCCTTGCGACTACGACCCGTCACCGCGGTCAGATCGCGGTGCTGTTCGCCACCCACAGGACGAGAAACGCGAGCATGCAGGCGGCGCAGAGCAGATGGTCGCGGCACACCGAGCGCGCCAGGCGCGTTTGCTCGGGCGGACTGTCCTCGCGGTGCCCGAGCTGCACCGCATCGGGAACCGTGTGCGTCAACGCCAACATGGTCGGAATGCCGGCAAGCGCGGCCGACGTCACCAGCAGCCAACCGGGATCGTGGCCCCGCGCGGCCTGCAGCACCAGCGTTCCCACCAGGGTCAGCATGACGAGTGCGATCAATCGGCTCATCGGCCGAGACGCGGTGGTCGCGCGGTGGTAATACGCCGCGATGGAAGCGAGCACGGCCTCGGGCAGTTCGGTCGTGGCCTTGCGATATCGAAGTACCTGGACGTCGAAGATCAAATCCATCCACAAGACGGCGAGCAGGAACCCGCTGCAGGCCGTGAGCAACGAGGCCATGGCACTCACCCACCTCTATCCAATCGCGCACCGCGCCGCAGCGCGGTTGCCGCTTGGACTCATTGTTCTCGGCGACGCAATAGGCGCGATGGTCCACGCTTTGACGCGTTGATCCGGCAAACCCAAATCACTTGTGCCTCTTTTGTTTCAGTGGTTTCAGGGGAGCGCTTTTTGTCGGTGGCCCGTTCTAGCATTCGA
>NZ_LZMG01000338.1:0-23114 GCF_001673615.1 Mycobacterium sp. 1245499.0 | reverse complement strand
CTGCATGTCGCCGAGGTAGCTCAGCGAGATGCTGGCAAAGAAGTCGGCGGCCTCGCCGCGGTAGCTGCACGCCTCCGGAGCAAAGTGCACCTCGGGTATGCGCACCCACTTGCGCACCCCTAACAGGCCGGTGAGGGCCGTTTCGGTGGCATCCAGGTCGCCGGTGACCCAGGCAATCTGCGTCGGTGATTCGAGGGGAAGCGTCATCGTCTCGCACAATAGTCCAGCCGCCGGGCCGCCAGAAAGGGGCCGAATGACTTTGCCGTGGCCGGCTGCTCGGGCTGCCTGATCACCGGGTGAACACGTTCTAATTATGGTTTGCCGGCGGCCGCCGCGCCCGTCAGTACCGGCCCAGTACGTCCACCAGCAGCCGCAGCTGGGCCTCGAAGACGCCCTGCGGGTCGGTCAGGGTGTCGGCGCCGTATTGCCCGAATACCTCGAGGCTGATGGCGCCGAGCACACCCGCCCACAGCAAAAAGCACTTGGCCAGCACCTGGTCGTCACCGGGGAACCCGAATTCCTGACGGATCCGTTCGAAGTCCGACGACATCGGTTGCGGGGCAACATCATTGGTTAGCCGGATGTCACCCGTGGCGATTCCCGCCGCGACCGCGTCGAACAGCGCCGCCACCACCCGGGTACCCACCGCAACCGTGCGCTCGGGCGGCGCGTGATATCCGGGCACGGGACTGCCGTACAGCAGGGCCCAGCAGGCCGGGTGCGCGACGGCCCACTCCCGGGTGGCTCGCGCGATGGCGACGACATCGTCGCTCCACAGGTCGCCGACCGACTGACGGGCGCGATCCACGGCATCGGCCAGGTCGGAATAGGCGTCGACGAGCAGCAGGGTCAGCAGTTCGTCGCGGCTGGACACGTAGCGGTACACCGCCGAGGACACCATGCCCAGGTCGCGGGCTATCGCACGCACCGACAGTCCGGCGGCGCCGCGGTCGACCAACTGGCGGCGACCGAGTTCGATGATGCGCGCCTCGATCTGCTCGCGCGATTCCTGGCGTTTGCCCACGCCGCCAGTCTGTCACGACCGAGAACACCGCTCTTGCTTTCCGCGGCGAGTCGTGGCAGCATCGGCGAAACAGAGAGCATCGCTCTCGTTTCGATCGGGATTGCTGAGAGGCCACGACATGTCCACGCGATACGAAGAACCGAACCGGGCCGCGCGCGCCGCCAACCGGGTCATCCGCTGGCTGGCCGAAGCGGGGATCAGCATCGCCGGCACCCGGGCCTTGCGGGTGCGCGGTCGCAAAACCGGAAAGCCGCGCGCCGTCGTGATCAACCTGCTGACCGTCGACGGCGTCGACTACCTGGTCTCCCCGCGCGGCAACACCCAGTGGGCCCGCAATGTCCGGGCGGCCGCCGTCGTCGAGGTGGGCCCCCGCTGGCACCGGCGCAGCCTCCGGGTCAGCGAGGTCGATGACGCGGCCAAGCCCGAGCTGCTGAGGCGCTATCTGGCCCGGTGGTATTGGCAGGTCAAGGGGTACGTCGCCGGATTGACCCCGGACAGCACCGACGAGCAGTTCCGCGCCGCCGCTCCCTCGATTCCGGTGTTCGCGCTGACCCCGATCGGCGCGGCCGGCTTGGCCTAGTGCGCGTTGTCGCGCACGCAATGACCTAGTGCGCGTTGTCGCGCACGCCGAGATCCTCGCGGACCTCCTGCGACGTGGCCCCCCACGACACCGCGGCGGGCAGGTCACCCCACACGCTGTTGAAGATCCCGACGATCTGTCCCGGGCCGCCGTTGGGCGCCAGGTACACCGGTCCGCCCGAATCGCCGTTGTGGCTTTGCACGCCGTGCGACATGGTGAACCAGCCGTTGTTCACACTTTCCACCGTCCCGCAGGTTTCCCCGGTGATCACGCCGAAATGGCAGACGGGCTGTCCGGGCGCGAGCGCCAGCCCGGGGTCGGAGACGAGCGGCCGACCGCCCGGCAGGATGTTGTTCGCCGTCACGCTGTTGTCCAGCACGATCGCTTCGTAGTCGCTGATCGTCTGGCTGGTGGACACCGTCGTCCCGCTGGGCGTGTTGTCCCGGAAGGCCGCCATCCGGCCGATGACGGCGCCGCCCCGGTCCGTCACCACTCCGGCCCCGCTACGGCAGTGGCCCGCGGTGAATGCGATCTTGAGAGCGGGGTCGACGTAGCCGAGCGTGCACACCCGGTTGTCCTGGCGTATCTCCATGCCCGGGTACACCATGACGTCGGCTTTGGCCTGCGCGGCCGGCAGTAAGGAGGCGAGCGCTGCGACAGTAGTCGACGCGGCGAATGCGCGCGTTGCCAGTCGATGCACCATGAACTCCGATCCATCGGGCCGATACTGACGGGAGGCGGGGGTTACGGCGTAACCCTCCTCCACGCTCAGCTTTTCGCGCCGGCCCGCGCAAATGTTACAGCGAGGTCACGAGCGGGGTGGTGGCGTCGGCCGGACGGGCCGCCCGCGGCAGCCAGCCCGGCGGGCCGAACACGTACCCCAACCGGTCACGCAGGCGCGTCGCCGAGCGCCAGTCGCGGGCAATCGCGACGTATTCGCGGGTCTGCAACGTCCAGATGTTGAACGTGTCCACGCGCTTGGTGAGCCCGTAATGCGGCCGGAACAGCTCGGGCTGGAAGGTGCCGAAGAGCCGGTCCCAGACGATGAAGATGCCGCCGTAGTTCTTGTCGAGATACACCTTGTCCATTCCGTGGTGCACCCGGTGGTGCGACGGCGTGTTGAAGACGAACTCGAACGGACGCGGCAGCTTGTCGATGCGCTCGGTGTGGATCCAGAACTGGTAGATCAAGTTCAGCGAAAAACTGAAGAACACCATCCACGGTGGAATCCCCAACAGCGGCAACGGTATCCACATCAGGATCTCGCCGCTGTTGTTCCACTTCTGGCGCAGCGCGGTGGCGAAGTTGTAGTACTCGCTGGAGTGATGGGCCTGGTGCGTCGCCCAGATCAACCGCACGCGGTGCGCGATCCGGTGATAGGCGTAGTAGAGCAGGTCCACACCGAGGATCGCGATCACCCAGGTGTACCAACGGGTCGCGGGCAGCTGCCAGGGCGCCACGTAGGCGTAGATCGCCGCGTAGCCGAACAGCGCCAGCGTCTTCCAGCCGGCGGTGGTGGCCACCGACACCAGCCCCATCGAAATGCTCGCCATCGAGTCGCGGGTCAGGTGCGCTCCCGACGCCGGCCGCGCGGCGTCGACGGCGTCGGCTCCCTCGGCCGTCAGATGTTCCAGCTTTCGGGCGGCGGTCCATTCGAGGGTCAACAGCAGCAGGAAGAACGGCACGGCGAACAGCACCGGATCCCGCATCTGCGGAGGCAGCGCGGCTAGGAAGCCTGAGAGAGCGCTCACACAGGTAAGACTACGACGAGCGCCGCGGTATTCACCTCGCCCCGGTCGGTCGGGCGCCGCCCCGCGGTGGCGCGTCGATCAGCGACGATCGTCGGACTGCGCTTCGTCCCCGGCATACCACTGCACCGCGCGGACGCCGGGCAGCAGCGACAGTTCGGCCACCAGCCGCTCCAGCCGCGCCGGGGCATCGCCGTTCATCAGCAGGTGCGCGGTCAGCGCGACCTCATCGCCGTCCGGGTTGCCGGTGTGGATCCCGCGAAGCGTGATGTCGTTGCTGCCGGCGTGCTGGACGATCTGGGCGCGGGCGTACTTCTCGTGCTTGGGACGGCAGATCACCTGGACCAGATACGGCAGCAGGCTTTCGTCTTCCTCGGCGCTGTTGTCGCGATCGATCAGCCGGCCGAGCGGGCGTCCCAGGACATGAATGCCGACGACGGTGGCGGTGCCGATCAACGCGAACACCAGGTGCCCGGAAGCCGCCAGCACGCCGATCGCCGCCGAGCACCACAATGTGGCGGCCGTGTTCAGGCCACGGACGTTGACGCCCTCCCGCAGGATCACCCCACCGCCGAGGAAACCGATACCGGACACCACATACGACGCGACGCGCGTCGGGCTGCTGTCGGAGGTGGCGGCCGCGTACAGGACGAACAGGGTGGCGCCTCCGGCGACCAGCGCGTTGGTGCGCAGCCCGGCCCGACGCGCCCGCCATTGCCGTTCCAGGCCGATGAGGGCGCCGCAGCCGACGCCGACGCCGAGCCGGAGCGCGAAATCGAGGGCGCTCAACGTCTCCAACGACACGCTCCTTCCCGGTTGCAAGACGGCGAAGGGAGCTAACCAGATCCGGGTTAACGGCAAGTGGAGCCGACCGAATCGCCGACGTCGGGAGTATCCCCCGCGAACGGCGAGCCCGGGCTAACCGGTTTTGGGCGTCAGGTGGTGCGGACAGTAGGCGCTCGACGCGAGCGCCGCGAATTTGGCCGCGGCGTCCATCGTCATGCCGGGGTTTTGATCCTTGATGTCGCTGACGACCTGCAAACCCGTTTCACCCCTGCCCAGCAAGCCGCATACGGCTTTGGCGGATGCGATGACCTGGCCGGGGCTGCTGTAGGTGATGCCCGAACTGTCGAGGTTTGCCAGAAACGCCCCATCGTCCCCCTCGGGCTCGGCATGCGCGAGCGCCGCGAAGCTGATCGTGCCGATGGCGCCGAGCAGCGCCAGTAGGAGTCTCATACCGTTCGCGCCCTCCTGACCGGGGCGTCGGGCGGGGTCACCGTGGGCTTGTCACCACTGGACACGTGCACCGCATGGATGCCGGGCTTTGTCGACAGTTGGTCGAGCAGAGCGTCCAGGCCGGCCTTATCGACATTCCAGTGCTGCACGGCTTCCGGTTGCTTTTGCAACTTCGCGATGACGTCGTCGAGTTTGACGGGGGCGGTGCTCTTCGTGGCACCGCCGGCCCCGACGCCCCTGCCGCCCACTACTTGCGGCGCGACAGCGCCGAGGGCGCCCCCGGTCAGGCTGCCCAGTGCCATCTGACCGAGCAGGCTGCCTGGGATCGCGGCGGTGGGGGCCGCGGCCAGGCCGGCGGCCGGAAGGCTGCTGGCCAGCCTGATCGCCGGGGTCGCCGAGGCCCAGGTCGGCGGCACCGACAATTTGCCCACAACGTTCGCCTCGCCCACGCCGGCTGATACCGCGCCGGTCAGGCCCGCGCCGGCCGACCGCAGACCGAGCCCTGCACCCAAGGCGGACTTCGGGATTTCCATGCCCTCGACCGGGACTTTGTAGAACATCTTGAACTCGGTCATGGCGAGGTTGATCGGGCTCATGCTGTCGTTGGCGACCGTGCTGAACCGGCCGATGTCGGCGAGGATGCCGAAGGTGTTCTGCCACGTCGTGCCGGCCAGCGGGGAACCCGTGAGGGTGTTGAGCACCTGGTCCCAGAACTCCATGTAGCCGCGGGAAGCGCTGCCGAGGGCCTCGAGTAGCTGGCTGATGATGCCCGACGGTGGGGACGCGGCGTCCGCGGCCGCACCGGTACCGCTTGCTAAAGCGCTGGCCTGGCCCACCGCGACCGACTGGGCGGCGATTCCCGTCGCGTTGGTGGTCTGGGGTGGCTTGGTGAACGGGGTCAGCCGGGTGGCGGCGGCAGACGCGCTGGCGTAGCCGAACATCGCGGTGGCGTCCTGCGCCCACATTTCGCCGTATTCGGTCTCGGTTGCGGCGATCGCGGTGGTGTTCTGCCCGAAAACGTTGGTGGCCAACAGCATTGCCAATCGTGCGCGATTGGTCGCGATCGCGGTCGGTGGCACCACCGCCGCGAAGGCGCTCTCGTAGGCCGCCGCGGCCGCCGTCGCATGGATGGCCGCCGTCTTCGCCTGCGCCGCGATCGTCGACATCCAGGCCGCGTACGGCGCGGCGGCGGCGGCCATGGCGACCGCCGACGGGCCGGCCCACGCCTCGTTCGTCAGCCCCTCGATGACCGAACTGTAAGACGATGCGGCCGACTGCAATTCGGCCGCTAACGCGTCCCACGCGGCGGCGGCCGTCAGCATCGGTCCCGCCCCCGGACCCAGGTACATCTGGCCAGAGGTGATCTCGGGTGGCTGGAGAGCGAAATTCATCGCGGCGCCCTGGTCACCGCGGGCATGGCGCGTTCTCCATGGTGCGATGGTTCGGTGCCGTCCGAGGTGTCATGTCGAAGGTCCGCTCAATCCGCCGGTACCACAATGATTGTGGCCGTGGTGGCAACGCCATCGGCCGCCGCCGCGAGGCCGGTGGTGCCATTGCTGACGGTGCGCACACCGGCGCCCGCCAAAGCGCGTCCGGCCAGGCTCGCCGCGGCCATCTCGCCGAACATCACCCCTTGCGGCGTCGTGGGGATCGTCGGGATTGGCCCCGTACTCGCGCTCGGCAGTACCGAGGCGACTGTCTTCATCACGGGCGCGGCTGCGGCCCAGCCTTGCGGGACCGACAGCGATCCGACCAGGGTCGCGCGGCCCATGGACCCCGCTACGCCCCCGATCTCTGGTGTCACCGCGGAGACGTAGCCGCCCCGCAACGGAGCCAGCGGCGACAACCCGCCGGCGATGGCCTTCCCGCCGCCGAGCAGTTCGGCGACACCCGGCGCGTTCTGGGCCAGCCCTAAGGCCTGCAGGGACAGCAGCCACCAGCCGCCGGGCAAGATGATCGCCCCGATGGGGCTGTAGGCGCCGGTGATGGCGGCGAAAAATGGCCTGAGGGCGGCGGTGATGGGGTAAATGGCTTCGATGATCGATGCCGCCGGCGTCGCCGCCGCCGCCGAAGGGGTCGACGCCAGGCCTTGCAGCATCGTGGGCAGCGCGTCGATCAGCGCCGGCAGCTGGGATGCGACGTCCGACGCGGCGTTCTGCGCCAGCGCTGCGGATTGCCTCGCCACCGCGGACGAATCAGTCGTCCGCGGCGGCTCAGCGAAGGGCGGCAACTGGGTGGCCGCAGCCGACGCGGCGGCGTAGGCATACATCGCGGCGGCGTCCTGGGCCCACATCTCGGCGTACTCCGCTTCGGCGGCCGCGATGGCCGCGGTGTTCTGGCCGAGGATGTTCGTGGCGATCAGCGTCATCAACAGGCTGCGGTTGGCGGCGATCGCCGGTGGGGGCACGGTCGCCGCGAACGCGGTCTCGTAGGCCATGGCAGCGAGCCTTGCCTGCATCGCGACCTGTTCCGCCTGGGCAGCGAACTGGTTTGCCCATGCCACATACGGGGCGACGGCGGCACTCATCGACGTCGCCGCCGGTCCAAACCAGGACCCGATGGTCATGCCCGAAATCGTCGAACTGTATGCCGCCGCATAGGAATACAGCTCGGCTCCCAGCGCGTCCCATGCCGCGGCGGCGGCCAGCAAGGGCCCCGATCCGGCGCCCACGTACATCCGTCCCGAATTGACCTCTGGTGGCAGCGCCCCAAAGTCCACCCGTTGCCTCCCGTCCTCCTCTGGCGCCAGGGTAGGAGCGCATACGCCACCAGCCGGCAAACAAGCTCCGGCTCAAATGGAATTCATGGGATTCACAGGCGGAACATATCTATGTTTCATGTGATTGGAGAGGTGCTCCGCCGCGGTCGAACCCGCCGTCGCTAGGTCAGCGTTTTGCGTAGAGTTGCTGCGGGCAATAGTATTTCGCCGCGATCGCCAGGAAGGACGTGGCGTGATCATTGGTGAGCCCGGGGTTTTCACTCTTGAGCTCGTCCAGCATTTGCGGGCCGAATTCGCCGTTGCCCATCGACACGCACACCGCTTTGGCGAACTTGATCGCCCCGTCAGGGGTCGAGTAGGTGATGCCCGCGCTGCGCAGCGAGGCGAGGAAACCGGCCTCGTCGACGCCGGGTGCCGCCGGGTCGCCATGGGTGAGCGGGGCCAGCGCGATCGCGGCCGAAACGCCGACGCCGAGCGCGAGCAGCAGTCTCATGACCGGTGATTGTCCCATGTTCAGGAGATGACCGCAGCGGCGCGCGGCGCTTCGCAGACATGTTGAGCTGCAGTGTGTTTCACAGGTCAGCGCCGCGGGCGGGCGTCAGGCCTTGGAAAGCTGGTGGGGGCAGTAGTACTTCGCGGAAAGCACGGCGAAATTCGACGCCATCTCCATGTCCATCCCGGGATTGTGGGTTTTCACGTCGTGGACCAGCTCGAGGCCCGACTCGCCGTTGTTCAAGCACGAACACACCGCCCTGCCGGCGGCGACGGCCGACCCCGGGCTGCTGAAGCTGAAGCCGGCCTGCTGCAGCGCGGCGACGAAGCCGCCGTCGTCCCCGTCGGGCACCGGCGGAGGATCCGCGTACGCCGGTGCGGCCAACCCGATCATCACAACGACGCCAAGCAGCGCCAGTAGTCTTTTCATCGCTATCACCTTTCCGTCGTGGCGGATTGTCCGTGCCGCTCAACCCAATTGGGCATCGGCGGGTATGACCTTTGACTTGTCGCCCTTCTTCAGATGCACCGCGTGGATGCCCGGCTTCTTGGCCAGCTGCTCGAGCAGCGCGTCGAGGTTCTCTTGATCGACGTTGTGGTGCTGGACGGTTTCAGGCTGCTCCGAGATCTGTGCGACAAGGCGTTTCAGCTGTTCCGGTGATTGCTTGTCTTTGAGGTTCTTGATGGGAGTCATCCGGTTGCGCACACCGGCACGCGCCACCGTGGGTCCACCGGAGCCGACGGCGCTACCGAGCATCCCAGCCAGCCCCATCGAACTGAACAGGCTCCCCTGGCCCAGCGCGGCCGCGGGCACGGCTTCGGTTCCGGCCGCCGACAGCGCGGCCGCAACCGTTCTGATGGCCGGGGTGGACGTGGCCCAGCTCGGCGGGATGGACAGCTTTCCGACCAGGGTGCCGGCGTTGCCCATGCCGGCGATCGGGGTGATCGAGCTGTACAGGGTGCCGCGGCCGAAGCCCAACGCCCCCAGCCCGGCGCCCAGGGCGTCTTTCGGCAGCGCCCCATACCCGATGGGCGGGGCGAACTTGAGCCATTGCGACAACGGAAAGTTGACCAGCAACCCGATGTCGTTGAACTGCGTGGTCAGGCCTAGCGGCACCTTCACGGCGTTGTACAAGCCCGTATAGAAGCTCGACCCGCCCGGCAGGCCGTTCAAAAGATTTGTGACGAACTGGTTGTAGAGATAGGCGAGGTTCGCCGGGCCCGAGAACAATCCGCTGTAGGGCAGAGTGGTCGTGGCGGCGCTTGCCGCGGTGTTCGCGACGTTGGCGGCGGGGGTGCTGGCCGCCGAACTCACCGCGGCCGCTTGCATCGGCTCGGCCGCCTCGTTGGTGGTCTTGGGCGCCGGGCTGAACTCCGTCAGGTTGTTGGACGCCGTCGCCGACGAGGCGAAGTAGGTGTCCATGGCGGTGGCGTCTTGAGCCCAGAACTCGCTGTACTGGGCCTCATTCGCGGCGATCGCCGACGTGTTCTGCCCGAACAGGTTGGTGGCCACCAGCTGTGCGAGCAGGGCCCTGTTTTCGGCGATCACCGCCGGCGGCACGTGTGCGGCGAAGGCGGTCTCGTAGGCGGCCGCGGCCTCGGTGGCCTGGATCGCGGATTGGGCGGCCTGCGCGGCGGTCTGCTGCATCCAGGCGACGTACGGGGCGGCCGCGCTCGCCATCGCCAGCGATGACGGTCCCACCCAGGGCCCGGCCGTCAGGCTGGAGAGCACCGACGAGTAAGACGTTGCGGTGGACTGCAATTCGGTGGCCAGGTTCTGCCAGGCCGTCGCCGCGGCCACCAAAGACCCCGCGCCCGGACCGCTGTACATCCGGCCCGAATTGAACTCGGGTGGAAAGGCTCCGTAAAACATCTTCGTACCCCTACCTTCGCGTCCGGACGGTCGGTGATTGGCTGCGGTGCGATTGCGTCATCGCGATCACTCCTCGATGCACGGGATCACGATGATGGTGGCCGCGGCCGGATCGGCCTCGGCGGCAACGCCGCCCAGCGAACCCGCTGCCGAGGCGGCACCGCCGGCGGGCCGGGTTGCGGCGGCTGCGACGGCGCGTCCGGCCAGGCTGGACAGGGCCATCTGGCTGAACACGCCCTCTTCACCGGCCAGTGCGGCCGGCGCCGCGGCCATGTTGGTGGGCAGCACCTGGGCGATGGTTCGGATCGCGGGGGCGGCCTCGGTCCAGCCCTGCGGCACCGACATGCTGCCCACCAGAGCGGCTTTGCCCATCGACCCGGATACCTGCCCCGCCCCGACCGCGGAGCTGAGCACGGGTTTGACGGCGTTGGCGCCACTGGTCAGCGGCGCCAACGCCCCGGAAATGGCCTTGGGCCCCGCTAGATAGGCGGCGGCGCCTTGCCCGTTCTGCCCCCAGGCGTAGGCCTGGCCGAATGACAGGAATGGACCGCCCGGGATGCTGGTCCAGGACTGCGGGGAGAACGGCCCGGTGGCGACCGACCAGAACTCGTTCCAATTCGTTATCGCACTCGGCAGGGTGAGTGACGAACCGGACGCCGCCGTTGTCGTGCTGCTGGCGTTGCTCGCGGCCTGCGCCGCGGGCTGCATCGTGCTGCTCAGTTGCGCGAGGTGGCTGGCGGTGTTCGAGCTTGACTGCCCGGTGCTCTGGGCGACCGCGGCCGCCTGCGTGGGGCCCGCCGAATCGTTGGTGGTCCGCGGGGGCTCGACGAACGGGGTCAGCTGAGCGGCACTAGCTGAGGTGGCCGCGTACGTGTACATCGCGGCGGCGTCCTGCGCCCACATCTCCATGTAGTGGGCTTCGGTGGCGGCGATCGCCGGCGTGTTCTGGCCGAGGATGTTGGTCGCGATCAACGTCGCGAGCAGGGCGCGGTTGGCGGCGATCACCGGCGGCGGAACCGTCGCGGCGAAGGCGGCCTCGTAGGCGCCGGCCGCGAGTTTGGCCTGGGCGCCTGCCTGTTCGGCTTGCGCGCCGGTGGCATGGATCCAGGCCACGTAGGGTGCGGCGGCGGCCGCCATGGCGATCGAGGATGGTCCCGTCCACGGTCCCGTTGCAAGCGTCTCGATGGTCGAGCTGTACGACGCCCCGGTGCTTTGCAGCTCGGCGGCCAATTCATCCCATGCCGCGGCAGCGGCCAGCAGCGGCCCCGAGCCCGCACCGACGTACATCCGCCCCGAGTTGTATTCCGGCGGATAAGCCCCGAAATCCAACATCTAGGGCCTCCGATCCCTCATCTGGCGGCTGGCGCACGCAGCGCTCCATGGCCGCGACATCGACACAATGGCGACACCTCGCAAGGAGTGCGACGGAATTGTTATAAGACACATGTACAAACCTCATGTGCTGCAGGCAACAAAGCCATACCGCTCCTAGCTGTAAATGGATGCCCGAATGGCATATGAACAACTGGTCAAGCCACGCTGCTATTGCACTGACGATGCTGACCAACGCTTATTCGGTGGGCGTTCCCATCAGGTAAACGTTTGTTAAACAAATGTGTTTGCAACGGCTTGACCAGTGTGAGAACGCTGCATAGCAACGTTGAGTTAGTGGTGTAAATCACGTGGTAAAGCCAAATATGGGCAGCATCAACCGACGGCTTGATACAACTCAATCCGTGAATGTCTAACTCGCGTATTCTGAATGCGTAGCCGGCACCGTTGCCGACGCTATAAACTACGCTCAGAAGCTACCGCTGTTGTCTCCGATCGCGAATCTTCACAACCTCCTATATCGGTTCAAGGAATCATTAAGCGCGATATTGTGCGGACCGTCGGAATAGCGCCCCGGACATTCCGGCATTGCCGCGGAAGGTAACTGGAACTTAAGGACCGACGCCCGTGGTGACCTTCCGACTGGCGAGCCGAGCAGCGGCGCGCCACGGCACCGGTAGTAACCGGCACATCACGAACGACGGCCCGATATTCGGCGTCCGAGAGCGCGGCCCGGGCGCGGATCAAAGCACCTCGGGCAGCTATAGCGCCGGACTGATAATTGATCGTCACAACCGTTCTCCTCAGGTTCCCTCATACGAGTAGACGCGGTCACTCTGCTGTAGCACTGATTAGCTACTGGCAGTTTCCTGGAAGGCCGTTTCTGCAGATCACTGCCGACTTCCGGTCTCACTGGAAGCAGCGACAACGGACGATAAGACGTTGCCGAACAGCCCGCCATTGTGGATCGCGCGCCGGATAAGGGATCGACGGCCGGGGCATCACGAAGCCGGCCCGTCCCCCGGAGCGGATTGGGCAGGGCGACGACGTCAGCGACGCGCCACCCGGCGTTCGTCAGCCTCCGGTGTGGGCGTTAGCCACTGCTGTGCGGGTTCGTTCCGCCATCGCTGGTGGAGAGACGGTCGGGACAGTAGGCGCTGGCGGCGGCCTGGACGAAAAGGGCGGATTTTGCTGCGGTAAACGCCGGGTTGAGCTCATGGACGTCCCTGATGATGTCGAGCTCCGTGGTCCCTGAGTTGGCCAAGTCGCATACCTTTTGCCCCGCCTTTATCGCGCGGTCGGGGTTCGAGTAGGTGATACCCGCCTTGTTGAGCGCGGCAAGGAATGCGTCGTCGTCGGAGTCGGCGTGCGCTGGTATTGCCGTGCCGACCACGGCAATGACGGCGGTCAGAATCGGTAGGTACCTCATGTCGGAATTCCCTCGCTTTATCCGGCGGCCGGTGGGCGACCCATGATGCGGGGGCGAAACCCGTACATCGGCTCGGAGAACTCGTCCTCGTGCCCACCGGGGAGGCCCGCCAGCGGCACACCCGGCATGCCGACTGCCCCGGCCTGTTCCATCACCATCGGGGTGGCAGAGCCGAAGCCGTGGTAAGCGCCGAGGCCGATCTGGGTCGTCGCCGCCACTGGCGTGATTGCCGCTCCAGCCGCACCCCAGGCCGGCGGAACCGACAGGGCCCCGACCAGACTCGCCTGTCCGACGCCGGCTACCGCTGCCACGCCGGGCGCGGTCACCGACGCCAGGTTGGCGGTGCCCCCAAGGCCGGCGGCCAGCACCCCCAGTCCCGACGTGCTTGCGTCTACCGCATTCAAGGACGAGATGGAATTCATGTTGACCGCCGAATCGACGAACGACGTCGGGTTCAACAACCCGCTGGTGGTAAACGCGTTGGACAAGTTTGCGACCGAGGCGTTGTTGAGGAAGCTCCCAAATACGTTGCCGTCGGATCCATCCAAAAAGTTCATGAGTCCCGCCAGCCCGGGCTGGCCGGAGCCGTTGGTGTTGGGCGCGAGTCCCAGCCATGCAAGCAGTCCCCCCGACGGGTCGCTGGCGCCGGTCGCGGCGTTGGCTTGAGCGACCGTGGCGGCTTGCTGCGCGATGCCGCCGCCGGTGGTGCCGGACCGCGGCTGTTGGAACGGGGTCATTTGAGTTGCCGCGCGCGAGGCGGTGCTGTAGGTGGTCATCGCGGCGGCGTCTTGCGCCCACATCTCGCCATATTGGGCCTCATTGGCCGCGATCAATCCAGTGTTCTGGCCGAACAGGTTGCTCGCCACCAAGTTGGTCAGCTGCGTGCGGTTGGCCGCGACGAGGGCCGGGGGCACGGTTGCGGCGAACGCGGCCTCGTATGCGGCCGCGGCGGCGTTGGCTTGGGTACCGGCCCGCTCCGCCTGGACGGCGGTGTTGTTGAGCCACTCGACGAACGGTGCCACCGACGCCGACATTTTCGCCGAGGACGGTCCGAACCAGGACTCGCTGGTGAGCGCCGCGATCACCGATTCATAACTGGTTGCAGCGGAACGCATTTCAGCGGAAATGGCGTTCCACGCGGCGGCGGCGGTCAGCATCGATTCCGAGCCGGGGCCGGAATACATTCTGGCCGAGTTGATTTCGGGTGGCAATCCCGCATATAGCGACATGACATCTTCTCCAGAGTTCTCAGCCGGCGGCCGGCGGACGTGGCATGACGACGGGCCGGAACCCGTACTTGGGGATGGCGCGGCGCAGTCGCCGACCGGTACTACCCACCGGCCCCGCGACACCTCCGGGCCCGCCCGCGGCCGGGGCTGCCGTCGCGTCGGTGAGACCGGTGACGCCGATGGCCTGGACGGCCGTTTGACCAGGGTTGATATTGGCCGTCGACGTCCAGCTCTGCGGCACGGACAGCGACCCCACCAGATGCGCATTGCCCACCCCGCCAGACGCGCCGCCGAGGCCGGCCGACCCCACCGTGCTCGACGCCAGGTCGGCACTCGTGATGCCTTCGGCGTCGGCGGCGAAATCCGCGAGGCCCCCCAGCGTCGTCGCATGCTGGGCCGCCAGGACGCCCTGGACCGAGGAAATGATGAACTGCGGGTTGAAGGGACCGCCGGCCAGCGCGCCATTGACCACGGCCGTGCTGAAGAAGTTGCCGTTCGTGAACGTACCGAAAGCGGAATTATCCGATCCGCTCAGCAGGCCGGCCAGATACGACGACACCGAACCGGGCGACGAGATACCGCCCCCGCCCGACGACACTGCCGACTGCACCGAACCCGCCGGCGTCTGGGCCGCCTGGGCCACGGTGTTCGCCTGCGCCGCCACCCCGTCGGTACTCGCCGTGGACGGCGGCGCAGCCAACGGAGCCAGTTGGGACGCGGTGCTCGAAGCGCTGGCGTAGCCGTTCATCGCGGCCGCATCCTGCGCCCACATTTCGGCATACTGCGCCTCGGTGGCCGCGATCGCGGGCGTGTTCTGGCCGAACACATTGGTTGCCACCAGCGCGGCCAACTGAGCGCGGTTGGCCGCGATCACCGGCGGTGGCACCGTCATGGCAAAGGCCGACTCGAAGGCGGACGCTGCCGCGAACGCCTGGCCGCTGGCCTCCTCAGCCTGCGTGGCGGTGCCGTCCAGCCAGGCCAGATAGGGCGCGGCCGCGGCCAACATCGACATCGAGGACGGCCCCAGCCAACCCGAACCGGTCAGCTCTGTCACCACAGACCCGTAAGCGGCTGCGGCGGAGCGCATCTCCGCGGCCATCGTGCTCCATGCCGCGGCGGCGGCCAGCATTGGGCCCGATCCGGGCCCGGAATACATTCTGGCCGAGTTGATTTCCGGCGGCAGCGCCGCAAAATCCAACATGATGCATTTCCAACGATGTCAGCGGGCCGAGGCTGCGTTGATGGCCTCGGTGGCCGCATACGAGCCGGCGCTGGCCTGCAAGGTGATCACGAAGTTCTCGTGCAGCGCCGCTGCCTGAGCGCTCAACGCCTGGAACAGCTGGCCGTGTCCGGCGAATTGCGCCGCCGTCAGCATCGACACCACATCCGCTGCGGCAGGCACCACCCCGGTCATCGGGGCCGCGGTGGCCGAGCTCTGCGCGGTCAGCGCCGAACCGATCTCTTGCAGCCGGCTGGCGGCGACGGCCAGCGAATCAGGCTGTGCGGTAACAAAGTTCATCACAAATCTCCCCACCAAGAAAGGAGGCGAGCCAGGATCCCTGGCCGCGCCGGGGCGCGCATCAGCGCCACACGTCAGTGAGCGCGCGCGTTACGAAAGGTGGCTAAATACAAGCCAATTCAGGAAATATCGATGCCGAGGTCGGATCGAAGCGAAATGGTCATCGATCTGGAATACGGACTGTCGTCGGGACTCACGTCGCTCTCACCTCCTCCAAGCCAGGGCACGCAGGGGTGCCACACGGTGCACACGGGGAGGAGCAACCAGGCGAAACGGCCGGCTGCGGCACCCCTCTCGTCAGAGCTTCGGCACCACACGGCGTATCCGGCTACCTGAAGCCGGAAGCCACTTGGGCTCAACCCTTAATCCGGGAAGAGCTGTCCTGACCCTGGGCGTCTTTCGACGTTCGAGGTCAGTGGCCTATGTCCGTGCAGACGCCTCACCTAGCGAGGTGCTTGCATTGGCCATGGTGGCACTCGGCGGTCGTCGAGTCAAGCTGAAGGACAACGCATCCCCAACGGTTCACGCGCCCTTCACCTGGGGGCCGCGCGCAATGGCGGCCACCGGACGGGCCAGGACCCGGTTAGTCCGCCTTCTTCTCGGCGACCGCCGCGCTGAGACCCTCGGCCAGATCCTCCCGCGTCAGTTCCTTGAACCGCAGCAGTTGACGTTCGCTGAATTCGGTCACGTCGCTGGCCAGCACCGCATCCAGGTCCTCGTCGTCCAGACGGAAACTGCGGTGATCCCGGGCCTTCTCCACCACGTTGCGCACGAAACCGGCGTTGCCGAGCGTATCGATGCCGCGGATGAGATCGCCGTCCTCGGAATAACTTTCGTCGAGATAGAACTTTGTGTACGACGGCAGCAACGCTTGGGCCGACTCATCGGTGATGACGTCTTCGTTCTCCTGGCCCATCAACCGTGTCAGCGCGACCAGCTCGTCCGGGGTGTAACTGAAGAACTCGATTACGGTCGAAAACCGCCGTCGCAGACCCTGATTCACTTCCAGCATTTTGTCCATGGCCTTGGCGTAACCGGCGCCGAAGACCACCAGCTCGTCGCGGTGGTTCTCCATGTACAGCAGCAGCGTGTTGATGATCGCGTTGCCGTACGGGTCACCCTGCTGGTAACCCTTCTCGTGCAGCGTGTGCATCTCGTCGAAGAAGACCGCGCCACCGAGGGCGCCCTCGAGCATCTCCTCGGTGTTCTTCTCCGCGTCGGCCATGTACCGCCCCAGCAGCTTGGTGCGGCTGGTCTCCACCACCACGGGCTTGCGCAGCACGGTCAACCCGCACAGCTGCTTGCTGAAAGCCCTTGCCACCGAGGTCTTTCCGGTGCCGGGCGGTCCGAGCAACAGCGTGTGGCGCGAGGTCACGGGCACCGGGAGGCCCATCTTGGCGCGCGCCAGGTTCACCTTGGTCGTCGACTTGATGAGCTTGATCTCGCGCTTGGCACGTTCCATGCCCAGCATGGCGTTGAGCTCGGCGTCGCCCTCGGCCAGGTACTTCGCCGCCTCTTCGGCGTGACGAGCGGCCTCGGTCTCGGCCCGGGTCGGCGCGCTGTCCTGGTCCCACGGGTCGGTGCGGGCCTCGATCGTTTCCGGGTCGGTCAAGACCAGCCGATAGTTGGGGTTGTCCAGCGCCTCGCGGGCCGGCGTGAACTTCGGGTCTCGCGAGTACACCCGCCGCAACAACTCGACGGCCTCGTCCTCGCGGCCGAGGTGCCGCAGGCACATCCCCTGGGTGTACAGGGCGATGTTGGCCGCGCCGGGCACCCGGTCACCTTCGATGGCGTCCTGACCGCGGCGCAAGGCCTCCTCGAACACACCCAGCGAAGCCAGCGCCGTGGTGGCCATCGCCGCACCCGCGGCCTTCAGCTCGGGCTGCCGCCAACTCTTGCCCTCGGCGAACTGGTTGAGCACATCCGGCCACCGAGCGGTGCGGAAGTACAGCACGCCGCGCACGTAGCTGACGAGTTCCTCGTCGACGGGCTGGCGGGGCTCGACGCTGTCGATGAGTTTCGCGGCTTCCTCGTAGCGTTTCGCTTCGGCCAGGACCGCGGCGTACGCGCACGCCAACGTCTCGACGCTGGTCACCGCCAGCCGCAGGAACAGCCCGTCGGAGACCTCGGGACGGAACTGCAGCTCGGTGACCCCGAGGCGGCGAGTCTCCCAACCGAACGTCCGGATGGACGACCACGCGCCGGAGAGCACGTCAATGCTCTGCTCCCCCACCAGGATTCGCGCCAGCCAGGCGTCACACATGCCCGGATCCAGGTTGGTCGCGGTGGCGAACATCTGCGCCGCGACCTGCGGGTTGTGGCTGGGCTGCAGCCCGTTGACCGAGACGCCGGAGGCCAACAGGCCGGCGACCATCGCGTTGCGGGCGCCTTCAGCGGTGGATTGCGGCCTCGTCATTGCGCTACAGGTACGCCCGCCGAGCTCCCTCGCAGCTGGTCGACGGATAACGCAAGGTCTTCATCGTCGGCGCGCAGTGGACGACTCGGCACCACCAGCAGGGGGCGCGCCGTGGGGGCGGGCAGGCTGGCGCGCACCGCGGCCAGCTGGCGTCCGGTGAGACGGTTGAGCCCCGACGCGACGTTCCTGCGCAACCGCTTCTCGGTGTGGTAGCGAACCCAAGCCGATACCTGCGGCCGGCCGCCGCGCGAGGTGAGCCGGATGGTCAGCACGGTCGCGACGGTCTCGTCGTCCCACAGCTCGTCCAGCTTCTCGGTGGTGATGTCGGACGGCGACAACCACAGGCTGGTGACGAAACCGTTGAAGTGCTTGAGGCGTCGCCACCCGGGACGGCTCCAGGTCGGTTCCAGATCGGCCAGCACCGCCCGGTCGACCTCGGCGAGCTCGTCGGCCGTCAACGGCCGGGCCGCACAGGTCAGCCCGTCGAGGTCCTGGGCGAGCCGCTCGGTGGCCGCCACCAGGGTGGACGCCAGCGAATCGCGGGCGGCCACGGCGGCGACGTTGCGCTGCGGGTTCATCCGCAACACCAGCCAGGTGCGGCGAATGTAGGAGGTGGGCTGGTCGTGGGCCACCTCCCACTCTTCGGGCCCCCAGTCGTCCAGCTTGGACAACTCCGCGGCTCTGGCTTCGGGGCCGCCGCGCCGGACCTTCACCGACACGATGTCGATGTCGTCGAGGTGGATGTCGAACTGGCGCAGTCCCGACGCGACCGCCGACACCAGCAGCGTGGGGGGCGAATTGCGGTGCCGAAGCCGCGAGGCCGACTCCTCGTCACCCCCGTTGATCGCGATCACCGTGACCAACTGGCCGTCGTGCTGGCGCACGCCGACCGTGTCGCGCCCGTATTTGCGTTGGTGATCGAGGGCCGGGGTGCAGCCGGCGGCCAGCGCCGAACCCGGGTCGGCGGACCAGTCCCACAGCCACGTGGCCAACCCCGAGGTCACCGTCAGCCCGTGATAGGTGACCAGCGACAGCAGCGTCACCAGCAGGGCCAGACCGACGCCCACCCAGAACGCGATGCGATACGTGCCCTGCCAGGACTCGGGGCAGTGGCTGGCCACCACCATGATCACCACGTCGACCAAGAACACCGCGGTCAGCCGCGGCCACGTTAACGACAACCCAAATCTGCGCTGAGCCTTCATGAGTGTTGCTGCTCCGCCCCTATTGCTGTTTCCGCGATCGCTTCATCAGCATCGCCGTACCGAACACTCCGCCGCCGATGAGTAGCGCCCCCAGCAAGCCGCCGGCGGCCACCCACACTGGCACCATATCCCGGTGCGGCACGGGTTTCGGAATGTTCAGGGGTGCCGACAGCTGCTGCGGCGGTTTCACCGGACCGTCGGGCACGTCCCAGGTCAAAGCCGCCACCGGGTCGACGACACCGTGACCAACCTGGTTGTCCACGCCGCGTGCCGGCGCCCGGGCGGTGCGCGTCAACCGGTTGATGACCTGATACGCCGATAGCTGCGGGAACTTCGCCCGCACGAGCGCGGCGACCCCGGACACGATCGCCGCCGAGAAGCTGGTGCCGGACGGGACCAGCAGCGTGTTGTCGGGTCCGTCGATCGCGTTGATCAGGCCGTCGTCGCGGGGCGACAGACCGATGACGTCCGTTCCCGGTGCGGCGATCCCGACCCACGGCCCGGCCACGCTCGTCGACGCCTGACCCTGGTTGCCCTGGCTGAGCGGGCGGCCGTCGTTGTCCACGGCCCCGACCGTCAGGACGTAGTCGCTGAACCAGGACGGCGTCACGACCGTGGTGACCGCGTTCCAGTTGCGAGGATCGTTGGGCTGCAACGGATCATGCGGCGGGTTCTGCTTGCAGTCCTTCTTGCTGGTGTCACCCGCGGCGGCCACGATGACGGCGTTCTTGTCGACGGCCGCGTAGCGCACCGCCGCGCCCAGCGAGCGCTGGTCGATGATGTTGCGCGCGCTCATGCAGGTCACGTCGGAGATGTTGATGACCTGAGCCCCCATGTTGGCGGCGTGCACGATCGCCCGCGCCATCGTCTGCACGTTGTCGATCTTCGCCGAGGTCTGCGGATCCTCGTCACCGGTGCCGCAGACCGTGACGATGGTTCCGCCGCCGCCGCAGGAGCAACAGCCTCCTCCGGGTCCGTTCGCGGCGCCGCCGGCGGCACCCCGGCACCGTTGGCCGAGGCCGCCCCGATCATCGACGCCACGATGGTGCCGTGCGCGTCGCAGTCGGACAGGCCGTCGCCGGCCATGATGTAGTCACCGCCGGCGATCAGGTGCGGAAACCGCGGGTGCGGCGTCACGCCGGTGTCGATGACGGCCACCTTCACGCCGGCACCACGACCGAACTGCCACGCCTCCTGCAGGTTCAGCATGTCCATGTACTTGGGTTGCAGCCGGAAGTCGGTCCCCGGCAGCACACCGACCTCGGTGCAGTACGAGTTCTGCTTCATCGGCGCCCCCGGTCCCGGCGGACCGTCCGGCGGCACCGCGCCCGCGTCGATCGTCGGGGGCGAAATCGCGTACGCCGGCGGCAGACCGGCTAACGCGCCCGAGGCGAGCAGCGCGGCGGCGAGGGTCGCGGCGCACGCGCGACCACGCCACACCTTGCCGTTAGCGATAGCGGATAGCTGCATAGACATTCATCAACCACAATGCCAGCGGGAAAATTGGCATCAGGCAGAGGTATTCAATCCATTCCACGAATTTGCGGAATAGCGGGCTGTAGACGGTGTTCGGCACTACGGCCGCCGATGTCAGTCCCGCGGCCGGCAGCAGCACCAGGATCGCCGCGCTGATCGACACCGCCAGCGGCGACTGCAGCACCAGCGCGTAACGCAACACCACCGCACCGACGATCAGCACGGCCGTTCCGGCCAGGGTGATCGCCTGCCAGCGGTCGACGTACGAGCGGCCGCGCAGCATCAGGAAGCCCGCGCTGAAGCCGGCCAGCAGGACGGGCAGCCAGCGTTGTCCGGTGTGCGGATCCGACAGCGCGGTCAGCGAGACGATCATCAGCACGCCGAGCCCGATCAGCAAACCCGACAGGAAGGACCGGGCGCGTTCGGCCTGGGTCAGCACGTCGCGGACCGAGGCGGGCCCCTCCAGCACCGGCGGACCGCCGTCGGAGCGCACCACGGTGGTGGGCAGGTCGGGTCGGGCCTCGAACACCCACCGGCTGGTGGCCGACGGGAAGACGGGCAACCGGATGCCTGCCAGCCGGCGCGAGATGGCCGGCGCGCTCTGGTAGATCATGACGGACACCAGCACGACGCAGGTGAACAGCGTCACGGCGCTGGTCATCGCGACCATGCGCGCCAGCGCGGCCACCGCCGCGATCAGGCTGACCGTGACGATCGCCGTGTAGATCGAAAGCCGGCGCCCGGTGAAGCGCAGCGCCAGTATCGCGGCGATGGTGAGGACGCCGAAACCCAGCACCGCGTGCGGGGATCCGACGCCGCCCGGCGGCGCGGCCGCCGCCGCGATCGAGATGGGGGCGAGGCTGCTCAAGAGCATGGTGTCGCCGACGCGCCGTTCCTGCTGCGTGGTCGCCCGCATCAGCAGCATCAGCGAGACGCCGAGCACAACTGCGCCGATCACGCCCGCGTAGACGGTCGGCAGCCAGGAGTTGTGGTGCCAGCGCCACCAGCCGAGCAGGCCGGCGGCGGTCGTCACGCCGACAGCCACCATCGTCGCGCCGACCTGCACCGCCACGACCGGGTCGATGGCGGCGAAGCGCTTGCTGAGATCCGCCGCGACGGCGGTGGAGATGTGCTCGATGACCTGCGAGCGGTGCTCGGTGTCCGGGATGAACCGGATCCACAACCGGTCGCCGTCGTAGACGTCCTGCTCGCTCAGCGATTGGGTGGCCCGCAGCGGCGAACCGTCCACCAGGCACAGCGCCCAGCGGCCCCGGCCGGAGGCCTCCAGCGGGGTCTCGCCGAGTTCGCGGAGCCGGCTGTTGACCACCTTCAGCAACGGTTCCGTCATCACCGAGACGGGGGCGTTGGCGTCGAGCAGGACGCCGATCTGGACACCCGCGCCGGCCATCACGCCGACGACGACTGCCTGAGGCTGCGAGATTCCTTCTACGTCAGGCTGTGGTACTTCGACTACCGCAGTCATCGCCCTGCACTCCCTATCGTGATGAATGTGTGAGCCCGTGCCGCCAGTCGCGCGCGGGCCTGCGCCGGTGTACCCGTCGAGGTGCTGGCGCCCCCCGCCAAGTCCATTCCGACTAAGTGGAATTCCATCTGCCTCGCCTTGCGATTAAGAGTTGTCGTTGACACCCGTTTGAGATTTGCTGATGTCTTTGAGAGAAGTATGCCGTGTTCGCAGCTCAACCGCATGTTGAGTGCAAAGACATTGGTGAACTCTGTGTTTCGCGGGAATGTCAGACCCGGCTGTGCGTTTTCCACTCTCCGTAGGGAAGTGTGTCGAGCACAGTCTTGACGCCGACCTGCACGAGCTGCGGGGTCGCCGGACAAATGGCCAGCCACGCCTCCCCCGAACCCGCGGTGCGGGCCTGCTGATACAGCGCGATGCGTCCGCCGGAGCCGTCTTTGAGTGACAGCACCGACGCGCTGGGGCCCTTGGCGTCGTCCTGGTACTGGCGGGCGTACACCGCGACCTCGGCGGCGGGGTCGGACAGCGCCTGACCCAGCGCGGCCACCGTGGCGGCGCTGATGCCCATCCGGCGCAGGTCTCCCCCGGAGAACACGTTGAAGCCGGACTCCTGCCACGACTTGGTCGCTTCCAGCATTTCCTCCAGCGGCACGTTGACCGCGTTGATCGCTGCGGGCTCGGCGTGGTGGATGGACTCGAGCGCGTCGATCACCAGGGACGCGATCGAGGCGCTGTCCGCGACGGCGACGTCGTCGACGGTGATCTCACCGCCCACCCGGACCGCCGACACCCAGTGCTGTCCGCGACGGGCCAGCACCACCCGGAATTCGTTGTCGGGGATGTCGCGCGAGCCCGGGGGCTGGTTCTCGTCATCGAGGACGCCGTAGGCCAGCTTGCCTCGGGACAACAGGGCGACCACTTCGAGGTCGGGCGCCGCGAGCACTCGCATCCGCGCGGCCACGTGCTCGTTCACCTGGTCGTTCTCGACGATGCCCTGCTCGCGCATCACCGTCATGCCGGGATGCTCGTTGAGCCAGTCGTTCGAGTCGGTAGACACGTATGGCCGGCACCGCAGCTCGGGCGCGACGTGCCGGATGTCCAGCAGCGCCTGGAGCATCCAGAAACCGTCGACGTTGACAGTGATGTCGGTGCGGGTGCTCTGTTGGTCCATCACTTCCCCAATCGGTCCCTAATACTTCAAGCCAAACTGCACGGTAACCGCAGGACGCGGCAGCACACCACCCGTCGGTGTGCTGCCGCGCCTGAAGTTGCGGTTAGGCCCAGCTGGACCCAACGGCGCTGTCGGTGCTGGCCATGTTGCTGCCCGCGGACTGAACCTTCTGCCCGTGGGAG
>NZ_LZMG01000337.1:0-43913 GCF_001673615.1 Mycobacterium sp. 1245499.0 | reverse complement strand
GCCATCGCGAACACCACCAGGTCATAGCTGTCGTCCGCGGCGTCGATCGCCGTCGCGTCGATCAGTTTTGCCTGCGCACGTGGATGAGCGCCGAGCGCACCGGCGCCGATGTTGGCCACCGAGGTCGCGTCCACATCCGAGACGGTGACTGTCGCCGTGGGGTGCAGCTCCAGGATTTTGGCGGACAGTTTGCCGTGACCCGCGCCCAGTTCCAGGACGCGGGGGTTGGGGATGTCGGCCACGACATCCAGGGCCATCCGCGCGAATGTCTCGTGCTGGTTGGTCAGCGTGCCGATGCGATCCAGCATCCCGATGACCTTCTGCTTGACCTCGTCGGCGACGTCTTCGCGATCGAGGTACTCCGGCGTATCGGTCTCGAACCGGCGATCCAGCCACGACGCATCGGGTCCGCCCCGCGGCATCGTCGCGATCGCAGTTTGATCGAGTGTTCTGGCCGTCCCCATCGCCCCGTCTCCTTTGCGCTTTGCGGTGTGCTCCCACCACCGTAACAAACGAACCAGTTCGTCCGCCTATGATGAGTCTGTGAGGACCACCACTGAGCTGCGCGGCGAAATTCTCGCCGCCGCTCGCGCGGAATTCGCGCAATACGGATTGGCGGGCGCCCGGATCGACCGCATCGCGCGGGCCGCCAGTGCCAGCAAGGAACGTTTGTACGCGCATTTCGGCGACAAGGAGACCCTGTTCCGCGATGTGGTCGCCGCTGACGGCGCGGAGTTCTTCCGCGCCGTTCAGGTGCGCCCCGACGCGGTCCCCGAGTTCGTCGGTGACATCTTCGATCTCGCCCAGAACCGGCCGGAACACCTGCGGATGATCACCTGGGCGCGGCTGGAGGGCTTTCCGCTCGACAAGCCTGAGTTCGACGGCGAGTCCCCGCCCGACAGGGCGGTCGCGGCGCTGGAACGCGCCCGCCTAGACGGTCACGTCGATCCGTCGTGGGACCCGAGGCAGCTGCTGGTGCTGCTGTTCGGCATCGGGCTGGCCTGGGCCCACTGGCCCGACCCCGACGCGGCGACCACGGACGCGGACGTCATCGCACGCCGCCGCGCCGCCGCGGTGGAGGCCGCGGCCCGGCTTATCCGGGGCCGAGCCTGATGTGTTCGCCGATAATGTTGTGCCGCAACCGGTTAGACGCCAACGAGCTCCGGGTGGTACTTGGCCGCCATGCGACGGATTCCGTCGCGCCAGTCGACCGAGGTGCCGCCGATGAGCTCGTGCATCCGGTCGATGGTGGTGGGATTGCCGCGTAGCGCTTGCTCGCTCGGCTCGAAGACCGGTTCGGCGCCGATTAGCGACCCGAGGTAGTCGCACCACTCCTGCAAGCTGACGGTCTGGTCTCCGCACCAGTTGACCGTGGTCGCCGGGACCGACGCGGCCTCGAGCAGCTTGGGGATGGTGGCGATGATGTCGTCCTCGTGAATGGGGTTGTAGCGCGCGGGTTCACCGGGCGGGACGGGAATCGGGATGCCGCCCAACATCATCTCCATGTGATAGAACGGCCAACCACCGTTGTTGCCATAGGGAACGTTGAGCCGCGCGATCGTGGTGGGCAGGCCGAGAATGCGAGCCGCCGACCGGGCCACCACTTCCCCGGCGATCTTGGAAATGGAATAGGTGGGAAAGAGTGGCTTGTGGTTGTCGCCCAGGGCGGACCGCTCGCTGCGCGGCTCGTCGTCCGGCGGGTCGTAGACGGCCGCCGACGAGCAATGCAGGAAGGCCTTTGCGGTGCGACAGTGGGCCATCAGCAGGCCGACCGACTCCGCGTTGGCCGCAAGGTCCTTGTCCCAGCTTCCGCTCTTGGCCACCGCCAGGTTGAGGACATAGTCGAAATCGGTTGGCACACCGGTGAAGTCGCCGGCCGCGAGATTCACCTTCTCGCAACGGATTCCGGCCTTCTCGAGGCCTTCACGCGCGGCGGTGTCGGTGAAACGGGCGATCCCCCAGACCTCGTTGTCGCCGGCAAGCGCCCGGGCGATGGGGGTGGCGATTTGACCGGTCGGACCGGTGATCAGGATTTTTGCGCCGCGCATGGGCGCAATGGTATGCGGTGACGAAACTGGATGTTGCATAACCGTCCACCCTTGTTTGGGGTGGTTGCGCCTCCGCGATCGTGAACTTTCGCGCATTTTGCTCACGAGAGCGATAGGGTCTTTGCATGGCCGCCACAGGCCGCATCGACCTGCGACTCGGCACCCAGGTACTGCTGGTGCAGCTCGTTGTGGTGACGCTGACGTTGATCGTCGCGTTTGGTTTGTTCGCCGCATTCAACCGTCACCGTCTAGACGTCGAGTATGGCGTTCACGCCTTGGATATAGCTCGGGTAGTGGCCTCTTCCCCGACGGTCATCAACAACATCTCCCGCTACAACGACACCCCGTTGACCGCAAGCCCTGCACTGGTCGACGAACTTGCGGTCGGTCCAATTCAAAGCGTTGCGTCACACGTCGAACAGCGCACGCACGTGTCGTTTGTGGTGATCGCCAACATGCGTGGCATCAGGCTCGCCTCTCCCGATCGGCACAACTTGGCCCGGATGGTCGGTAGCGATATCACGCAGGCCCTTGCCGGGCGCGAGGAGACATTTCATGAAATTACGGTCTACGGCCGGTCGATAGTTGCCAGGGTTCCGGTGCTGGACGCGGGTTCTGATCGTGTGCTGGGTTTCGTCGGCGTTGGCATCTCCACGAGGGCGTTCGATGAACAGTTTTCTGGCAATCTGCGCGTGCTGGCCGCGATGGGAGGAGTTCTCCTGGTGGTCGGTGTGGTCGGCTCCGTGTTGCTGGCCAGGCGTTGGCGAGGGCTGACGCTGGGTTTGCGGCCGGCCGAGATCGTCGAGCTGGTGCGCAGCCAGGCGGCGGTGCTGCAAGGCATCGGCGAGGGCGTGCTGGCAGCCGACACCTCCTGGAACATCACCTTCGTCAACGATGAGGCGTGCCGGCTTCTCGAGATCGGTGGCGACACAGGCGGCTCCGTCGATGACATCGGGTTGACCCCACGGGTCCGTGACGTTTTCAAAGCGGCCGATTCGGCGCCAACGCTGGCCAATGTCAGTGGTCGCATCGTAGTGGTCTCCGCGCGGCCGGTATTGCGAGAAGGACGCGAACTGGGAACCGTGCTGGTGGTGCGGGACAGAACCGATGTCGAATCACTGACGCGGCAACTCGACGCGGTGCAGGTGATGAGCACCGTGCTGCGCGCACAGCGCCATGAGTTCGCCAACCGTCTGCACCTACTGAACGGGCTGTTGCACGGCGGCCATGTCGACGAGGGGTTGCAATATCTGGAAGAGCTTCTCGGCTCCGGCCCGTTGGGATCCGCGCTACCGGGCATCGACTCGATCCGCGATGCGTACCTGCAGGCCTTTTTGGCGGCCAAGGCTGCGGCCGCGCGCGAAGCCGGCGTGACGCTGAAGATCGGTGAGAACACCTGGGTGTCAGGCCGGCTCGTGCTGCCAGTCGACGTCACCACCGTGGTGGGCAACCTGCTGGACAACGCCATCGATGCCGCTCGGGTGAGCGATACCGAGCCCAGAGAAGTGGAAGTCGAGCTATTGCAGGACGGTTCGACGCTGCATGTCACGGTGGCCGACAGCGGCGACGGCGTCGCGCCCGAGTTCGTTGGCGATCTGTTCACCGAGGGCAGGACGACCAAGCCGGACTCCGGCATCCCGGGCGGCCGGGGTATCGGGCTCGCGCTGTCGCGTCAGATCAGCCGCTCGCTGGGCGGCGATCTATGGCTGGCCAGTCCCGGGAACACCGAGATGCAGCTGCAGGGCGCGGAGTTCATCGCTCGACTGCCAGGCGTGATGGTAGAGGAGGCGCAATGGGCGACGCAGACCTGACGGTGCTGGTCGTCGATGACGACTTCCGCGTCGCCAATATGCACGCGGAGGTCGTCAATACGCTTGGCGGCTTCACGGTGGTCGCCACCGTCAACACGCTCGACGCCGCGCGCAAGGCCGACGCCGTCGATCTTGCGTTGGTGGACGTCTACCTACCCGACGGGTCCGGAATTGATCTTGTCCGTGAATTACGCGGCGACAGCATGGTACTGACGGCGGCAACCGAGGCCGCCACGATCCGAGCAGCCGTGTCGGCCGGGGCTCTGAGCTATCTCGTGAAGCCGTTCGCGACCACAGACCTCGCCGCGCGGCTGGCCGGCTATGCGCGGTACCGCAAAATCCTTTCCAGCCCCAATCTGAGCTCCAGCGACGTGGACGCGGCACTCGACGCGCTGCGCCCGAGGATTGCTCCTTCCCAGCCGGCCACCCTGGCGGCTTCCTCCACCAAACAGCTTGTGCTGCAAGCCTTAGGAACATCGAACAAGCCGATGTCGGCGGCGGAAGTTTCTGCTGCGATCGGGATATCGAGGGCAACCGCCCAACGGTATCTGGCGGCGTTGGCCAGCACCGGTGACCTCACCGTGGGCCTGCGTTACGGAGCCACGGGACGACCCGAGCAGGAATTCGTAGCGATCGACAAGCGACGAAGGCGTCTACCCCGCTGAGTGATCGCCTTGCCGGGCCACCAGTTCGCCCGGCCGAGCATTGCCGCCAGAGCCGGCACCGTAATGGTGCGCACCACAAAGGTGTCGACCAACAGCCCTACACCGATGATCATCCCGGTTTGCACCATGGAAGACAGGCTGCCGAATAGGAGCCCGAACATCGAGGCCGCGAAAATGATGCCGGCCGAGGTGATGACACCACCGGTCGAACGAACGGCACGGATGACTCCGCTTTGGACGCCCGAGGCTGACTCCTCGCGAATTCGTGAGATCAATAGCAGGTTGTAGTCCGCTCCGACGGCGACCAGCACGATGAACGCCATGGCCGGCACGTTCCAATAGATGGCCTGATGGAGCACGAATTGGAAGACGACGACTCCCACGCCCAACGCCGATAGAAACGAGATCACCACGGAGGCAATCAGATACAGCGGAGCCACGATGGAGCGCAGCAGTGCGACGAGGATAAAGAAGACAACCGCGAGCGTCACGATGACGATCAGACGAACGTCGTCGTTGAAGTAGCTCCGCATCGCGCTGTACATCGCGGTGGTGCCGACGACCGATATCGATGCATCCGCGAGTGAGGTATTGGGCTGGGCGCCGCGAGCAGTATTGAGGATCGACGCCACCTGATCCATTGCGGTTGTGCTGAACGGATCGAATTTCGTCTCGACGATGAAGCGCACCGAACGCCCGTCGGCCGAGATGAGCATCTTCGCGGCGTTTTTGAAGTCGTCCGACGTGATCACCTTGGGCGGGATGTACATGCCCGCCATGGCGGTTTGCGACGCGTCACGATTCATCGAGAGCAGCAGCTCGGCCGCCTGGTTCATTCCGACGCCCATCTTCTTGGTCTGTTCGACGAGTGTGCGCACTCCCTGGTCCAGCCGCTGGCTCCCGTCGGCGAGCGCGTCGGCACCTTGTTGCAGCCGAACCAACCGTTGGGGCACGTCGGTATTGCCTGCCGCCGCCAACAGTGCGCTCAGCCGCTGCATCATCGTCGCGAGCCGTTGCACCACAGGGGCGATCTGCGCAATCAACGTACCGCCGTTTCGCGGCGGGGCTAGTTGTCGCAGTTGCGCGCGGCCAGCAGTGCACGCAGGGTCTGCGTTGCATTGCGGACTCACGTTCAAGGCGTCGATCATGGGGCCGACCGCGTCAACGGCACCGTCGACCAGCGGCGCGGCGGACCCGGTGTTCGCCAGCCCACGCAGGGTGTCCAAGAACTGCGACGCGGCGACCAGCTGCTGTCGCACCTGGTTCAAGGTCGTGCCGAGTTCCATTGCTGGCCTGGCAGCAATATGGGTCTGGTCGCGAACCTGGCCGAGACTTGCCGCCAGTTTGTCCGCGCCAGCGGTCAATGCGTCGAGGTCGTCGCTTCTGCCGGAGACTTGGGTTGAGGCATTCTCGAGGTTGGTGCCTACCTGTCCGGCTTGAAAACTCAGTTTTGTCTGATCGAGCGGTTGGCCGTTGGGTCGCGTGACGCCGCGCACCGCGGCGATATCGGGCAGCTGCGAAACGCGTTGGGCCATCTGCTCCAGGTCGGCCAAGGCTTGTGGGGTACGGAGGTCGCGTGGCGAGCGCACGTAGATGTACTGCGGCAGCAGTGCACTGGTCGCGAAATGACGTTCCATCGCCGTGAAGCCGACATTGCTCGGTGCCGACTGCGGCAGCTGCATACGGTCGTTGAAGGTGGGTGATAGGAAGGCGGCGCAGGAGGCCAGCGCGACCAGCAGTGCCAGACTGATCAGGAGATGCATCTTGGGCCGGCGAACGATCAGCACGCCTGACCTCTGCCACAGCCGGCCAGTCAGAGCTTTTCGGGGCGCCACCCAACCGCGCCGGCCTGCAAGGACGAGCGTGGCGGGCAACAACGTGATCGCGGCGAGAAAGGCGATCAGGATCGAGATAGCAAGTGCCGGGCCAACAGTTGTGAACGCGGGTAGGCGGGTGAAGATCATGCCCAAAAAAGTGAGGGCGACCGTGGCCGCCGAGCCGGCAATGACCTTGCCAATGGAGGTCAATGCTTTCTGTACTGCGAGGTCGGAGTCGGCACCCGACCGCAGGTACTCGTGGTAACGGCTGATCAAGAAAACGGCGTAATCGGTGCCGGCGCCGACGATCATCGCGGTCATCAATGCGATCGTCGGTGCGGACACACCTAACCCCAGCTGATTCAGCGCGGACACTATGCCCTGGGCCGAGGCCACCGAAAATCCGATGGTGAGCAAGGGCACCAACACGGTGACCGGGCGCCGATAGATCACCGACAGGATGGTGAGCACCAGTGCGGCGGTGGCGATTTCAATCAAGTGCATGTCGTGGGCCGTCACGATTGACATGTCACCGACGACGGCGGCTTGTCCGGTCACCTGCGCGGTCAGCGCGGAGCCCGTGGCGGAGCGTTCGGTGACTGCTGCGATCCGCTGATAAGCCTGAGAGGACTCCGGGGAGCCCGCGGGCGCTTTGAGGTCCACCGCAAGGTAGAACGCCTTGTTGTCGGCACTGACCATCGAAGGGCGCAGAGCGGGCATGGTGACGAGGTCGTGCACGCCGGCCACATCTCGGGTATCGGCGCGCAACCTGGCGGCCAGCCTGCCATAGACCCCCTCGTCGGCGGGTGTCAGCCCGTTGCCATCGGTGAGCACGACGATCAGGATGTTCTGCGCGGATTCACCGAAATCCTTGGCCATCTGGTCGGCCGCCGCCAGGTCTTTGGCCGGAAGTGCCTGAACGGTTTGTTTTTCCACCACCTTCGTCAGGGAGGGGAAGGCCACCGCCAGAACGCCGACTGCCGCGAGCCAGACGGCGATCACGAGCCAAGGTGCACGGCTGATGAGGCGGCCCAGCACAGCAAACGCGTCGCTGCCTGTCGAGACCTTGGGGGTGATCGATTGCGTGGCCATGGCCAACCTTCATTCGTGTGGGTGCGGTCGAGGGGGCGGCTTCTGATGCCGCTTTCGTGGGTGGCCTTTTACCGGCGTCTATCCGGCGGCCACGACTTCGGGGCTTCGCCAGTTCGTGGTGCAGGTGAGCGAGAAGTCGCTCAGCGTGTCCGAAATCATCTGCTGCAGTTCATCTGTCATGTTTCCAGGTTGGTATGCAACGACGGAGACGAAGACCCGTCCGTGTGTTATGCCGGAGAGCAAGCTGAGCAGCCCGCCGGTATGGTGCATCGTCGCCTTGGTCATGCTGGGGTAACGCATCTTCATGGCGAAGTAGTCGGCGTCGGTGCCGTCTGGCCGGTTGGCGGCCGGGTTGACGACTCCGAGGTTGGACGACGCGGTGGTCGTATTGCCAACGGCCAGGCCGATCATTCGCTTTACCAACCATTTTGGTACCAGGGGAACGATGGGCAGCAGCGCGAACCGTTCGTCGGGCACCTCCTGGCGGTGGGTCAGCGCGTGCTTGGTTGCGGCGCGGATCTCCTGAAGGTCCGTCGCCGCTGACAGCGGGTCGACAGTGATGTCGATACCGGTGATCGCGTTGGCGCGGGTATCACCGGGCACGCGGTCGTTGACGGGTATTGCCACCACCGCCGAACCGTCGGCTGCGACCCGCCCCATTCGGTGGGCCAGGCGTGCCGCCAGTCCCACAAGCAATGCGTTGCCAGTTCCCCTGAGCGTCTGTGCGCGTCCGTACCACTCCTGCGCGTCGACGAATACCGTTGCCGTCGGGACAGTTACGAGTTCGTCAGTCCCGACGAAAGGCAGCTGTGTCCCATCCGGTGCAGGGGTGCCAGACCCGTCACGACTCTGGCTGCGCAGTAGCGTCCGTGTGCCTGCGGTGATGGCGCGACTGATCGCGGGGATGTCGCGCATCGTCTGGCGGCTGTCCTCGCGAAGCGCGCGCCACCGGGAGCGCGATTGCGCGGCGGGCCATGTAATCACGTCGTCCAGACCGTCGGCCGCATCCGCCAATGCCTCGCAAAGCCCGACACCGTCGGTGAGGCAATGTGAGATGACCAGGCTGATTCCCGCGCCGCCCTCAGCGAACGGCAGAACGGCGAGGTGCCATTCGGGTCCGTGCTCGCAATCCAGCGGGGTGCTGGCCTGCTCGTCCAACCAGGCGTCGAACTCGGCGCGGGAGCGGGCGCGGGCGACGATCTCGAGGCCGGATGAGCGGCCGGGCGTTACCCAGCGGTGCCGGCCGCAGGGCACCGGTGACCGTTCGATGCGACGGGCTAACCGTCCTCGCTCAAGATGGTGGTGAAACCGCCGCACACCATCGATGTCGATGGTCCGGTCGTAGACCCAGACGCATTGAAGCACGTTGCTGGTTCCGGTGGCCTGCTCGCCGAGGAAGTGGATCTGGTCCACCAGGTCGATGACATTGGTCATTGTGCTTATCCCTTCGGGTTAGAGGGTGATTGCGGGTACGGCGTGGCTCGAGTTGGCGTGGTCTGCAACCACATCCGCCCACCGCGAAGTGGTCTCGGCGACGGCGGTGAATGCTTGCGTCAATGCCGAGATGTAACGATGTACCGAATCGCGCGCGGTCGGGTTATCCGGAAAGGAGATGGTTACGGTGGTTTTTGTCGCGTGCCGGTTGATCCAGATGTTGATCCCGCCGTGCGACAAGTTGTCGCCGTAGGCGCCGAAGTTCGTTTCTTCCCACAATGCGGCGATCGGTATCTTTCGGAAATCAAGAAACGACACCATCATGGCCGGGCGCGTGGGCAGCTTGATGGCCGGCTGATCTGGGGTCGTCAACTCCAAGACCCGTTCCAACGGCACGCCGGCAAGATGTTTCGCGGAGTCAAACGCCTTCTGGGCTGCCGGCGCCGACTCGAAGAAACAGCCGGCACCCGTCGGCACGGTCACGGGAATGAGACTGGCGAACCACCCGACACTCATCGTGTCGATGCCGGGCGTCCGCGTGTCGTACGGCGTGAATCCGTAATAGGTGTCGGCGCCGGTGAATTCGCGTTCGGCCAGGGCTGCGCAGGCCAGAATTCCACCGCTGAATCGGGCGCCGGCTGCGCGACAGACGGTTTCGAAGGACTCTGTCTGGGCCGCGTCCAGCAAGTCGACAGTCAGAAAGTCGCCTCGGTTGCTGGCCCACGTGTCGCCGAGCGGCAACGGGAAGCTCGGCCAGTCACCGTCGGTGTCGTGCGCGAATTTGAGCCAATCCTTGACCTGCGGGGACGACGAGGTCAGGCCGGCCAGCTGCTCGTGTTGGCGCATGGTGTAGTCGCTGTAGCTCCCGGCTGGCGGAAGCGTGAGCGGTGCGGCAAGCTGCGAGCGCTGGTAGGCGAGGTGAATGTCGAGGAATATCAAGCTGCCGGAGATGCCGTCGATGTGGAGATGGTCGACGCTGGCGTAGAACGTGAAGTATTCGCTGTGCTGGATGGCGCCGAAGGTAAAGCAATCCCATTCGAGGGTTTCCGGCGTTGTCGTCATTGCATGCGCCCTTATCTGCGCCACGTCCATATTCCCGGACTGCACCGGGAGGAATTCGACGGCTTCCACGTCGTCGATGGCATGTCGGACAACGTCGTCATTATCGAATTCGAACCAGTTGTGGTAGGTGTCGTGACGACGAACATGCGCATTGATTGCGGCCGTCATCGCCGCGATGTCACACACACCGGGGATGTCCCACGCCACGACCATCAAACGGGGCAGCTGCCTGCCCATCGCCTTCGCGTAGTGAGCGATTCGCACGTGTTGGAACTGCTGGTAAGTGGCAGGCAGGTCCGATCGCGGTGCCGTACGAGCCGCCTCACGCGCTACTGCTGAGGCAGTCCATGTGACTACCGGCCCATGGGCCGGTTGCCATCCGTTGATGCTGCCCAATGCGACCATTTCCTCGCTCCTTGTCTTTCAACATCGACATTTAGTACGTTGCACATGAATGGCAGAACCGGCCATTTGCGGATAAACTTCGCGCCCGCGTGCATTTCCAGTGGTTCCGTAATCGTGCGCCGTACTCGGATATGTTGTGCAATCCGAACGTACGACGCCGCTTAGAGCTGTGTCGCTGTTGTAGTCAATAGTCACCAAAAGCGACGATTTCCTGGTTTTGCGCATTGTGCTCATCCGTCGCGATGGGCGCCGATCGATGCGCATCAGCTGACCGCCTGCCGTCAGCCGCCTCGAGGAACGCGGTGGGGTTGATCTCGAGGATCGGTTCAGGGGCCAGCCATTACCACCGCCGGTTAGCCGTGTGCGCAACTGGCCGGCGCCCCGGCGCCGGCGGGTTACAACCCGGGCTGGTCGTCGATGATGCCCAGCCAGATCTGGGCGGCGTCGATGGCGACCTTCTCGCTGATGAAGGCGTGCTGCGTTCCGGTGTAGATGTCGCGGAAGGCGCGCTCCAACCGGCTGCCCTCGCGGATCGAGCTGGTCCCGGCGACCAGATGCGCCCATTCGGCGCAGCCGCGGGCGTTGTCGGTGGCGTAGACGGCGGCCACCCGCATGTCGGCGCGAAGCGCCGGGGTGAGGTCCTGTCCCGATGCCACCGCCGCCTCGGCGGCGGTGAACGCGTCGAGCACCAACAGCCGGGCCGCGCGCCAGGCCGCGCGGTGATGCGCCAGGCCCTTCTGGAAGGTGGGGCGGCTGGCCAGCGACGCCATGTCGCTCATCCGGAACTTCGTCGCGGCCAGCTCTTGGACATCGTCGAGCATGCTCTTGGCCACGCCCAGCGCCCACGACGCGTGCCCGGCCGCGGTCACCGGCATCAGTCCCATCCGGGTGGCCGGCGACGTCCCGCGGTGGGGCTGCCGCACAAACAGTTCAAACGTGCGCCTCTCGGGCACGAACACGTCTGCGGCGCTGTAGTCGTAGGAACCGGTTCCCTTCAGTCCCTGCACGAACCAGCCGTCGTTGAAGCTGATCTCGTCGCGCGGAATGACGGCGACCCGCATCTCGGGGAAACCCTCACTGATCCAGCGCATCTCGCCGTTGTCCATCGGCAGGAACCCGGCGGCAACATATTCCGCGTGCCCGATGCCCGAGCCGAAGTTCCACGCGCCGCTCACCCGGTAGCCACCGTCGCCGGCGGCGCCCTGTCCGTTGGGGAAGAACTGGCCGCCCAGGGTGACCCGGTTGTCGTGCGCGGTGAACACCTCGGCGAAGCCGTCGTCGGGCAGGTATGCCGCCGCGGCGAACGACGAGGGCAGATTGGCGATCCCCACCCAACCGAATGACCCATCCTGCCAAGCCATTTCGATCCAGGTCTCGATCATCTCGGTGAACGACGGCTCGACGCCACCGGCCGCCACCGGGTTGAACGCCGACATCAGCCCGCTGGCCCACATCGCATCGACGATCGCCGGGGACAGCGTGCGCAGCCGCTCCGATTCGCCGGCTTCGGACTGCACCAGGTCCCGCATACCGCGGGCCAGCGCCACCACCCGGTCTGTTGTGTCGGCGATCGAGGTCATGGGGGTGACCGTATCAACCACTCCCGGTTTTGCGAACGAAATCACCCGTCGTGACAGGTCGTTTACCGTGTGGGTGGTGCGCTGGATTGTCGACGGCATGAATGTGATCGGAAGCCGTCCCGATGGCTGGTGGAAGGACCGCAACGGTGCGATGGTCACCTTGGTGGAAAGGCTGAATCGATGGGCGTCGCGGCAAGGAGAAACGGTGACGGTGGTTTTTGAGCGACCGCCGTCGAGCGCCATCACGTCATCGGTGATCGAGATAGCGCACGCACCCAGGGCGGCCGCGAATTCGGCCGACGACGAGATCGTCCGGCTGGTCGCGGCCGACGCCGCGCCGCACGACATTCGCGTGGTGACATCCGACCGCGCGCTGACCGACCGGGTGCGAAGCCTGGGCGCATCCGTTCAGCGGTCGGAAAGCTTCCGCGACCTCGTCGATCCGCGGGACCGATGACCACCGCCGAACCCGGTCCACCGGGCAACCGGGTCTGCGCGCTGGCGCACATCGACATCCCGATCATCCAGGCGCCGATGACCTATATCGCCGGCGCCCAACTGGCCGCTGCGGTGTCGAACGCCGGTGCGCTGGGAATCATCGAGACCACCTCGGATCAGGGACGAGCCGACCTGCGGCGGGTGCGCGAACTGACCGCCGGTGCCGTCGGCGCGAACATCGCGTTGCTGTTCAATCGTGATCCGGCAATGCTGGACTTGCTTGTCGCCAACGACATTCGCTTCGTGACCACCTCCGCCGGCAGCCCGTCGATTTTCACCGAACGTCTGCACGATGCGGGCATCACGGTGTTCCACGTGGTAGGCACCCTGGCCGCGGCCAAGAAGGCCGTCGATGCCGGCGTGGACGGGCTGGTGGTCGAAGGCGTCGAAGGAGGCGGATTCAAGAATCGGTTCGGCGCCTCGACCATGGTGCTGCTGCCGTTGGTGGCCGCCCACGTCGACGTCCCGATCGTGGCCGCGGGCGGGATCTGTGACGCGCGGTCCATGGCGGCCGCCTTCGTCCTCGGCGCGGACGCGGTGCAGATGGGCACCCGGCTGCTCGCGTCCGCGGACTCGCCGGTGCACGGCAACCTCAAGCAAGCGGTCGTCGACGCCGACGAGACCGGCACGGTGCTGCTCCCCCTCGACGGCAACCGGATGATGCGCGTCATCCGCACGCCCGCCGCCGAGCGGCTCGACGCCGCGACGTCCGCCGAAGCGGGCGCCGCGGCCCTACAACGCGTGCAGCGGCTCTACTTCGACGGCGACCTCGACGCCAGCGTCGCCAACACCGGCCAGGTGGCCGGGCGCATCGAGGACCTGCCCCCGGCCGCCGACATCATCGAGCAGATGTGGCGAGGCTGCCGCGAGGTGCTGGGGGCCACGTCGCAGCGCGTGGGGCGGGCCGAACTCGAACAGGCCTGACTGGCAGCGGGCGCGGATCAGCCCGCGGCCGCCAGAGCCGCGTCGTAGTTGGGCTCCTGCGCGATCTCGGGCACCAACTCGGTGTAGGCGACGTTGCCGTCGGTCCCGACCACCACGATGGCGCGCGCGAGCAGTCCGGCCATCGGGCCATCGGTGATCGTGACGCCGTAGTCCTCGCCGAAGCTGTCCCGGAACGCCGACGCCGTTCTGACGTTCTCGATGCCCTCGGCGCCACAGAACCGTGCCTGCGCGAACGGCAGGTCCTTCGAGACGTTCACCACGGTCGCCCCGCCGCCGGCGGCCCGCTCGTTGAAGGTCCGCACGCTGGTCGCGCACACCGGCGTGTCGATGGACGGAAAGATGTTGAGCACCAAGGGCTTACCGCCGAATTGCTCGCTGCTGACCGCGGCCAGATCGCCGCCGACCAGGCTGAAGGCCGGGGCTTTGGATCCGACGGCAGGCAGCTCGCCGACAGTGTTGATCGGGTTTCCACGCAACGTTATCTGTGCCATGGGCAACAGTCTGCCAAGGCCGTCGCGGCCGCCACGGGGCAGGTCCCATGTCCTAATTGGTGGGGTGCATGGCGTAGACGACGTGCCCCCGCGTGGCCAACACTGAATCCATGCCTCGCAAGGTGGTGATCGCCGGCTTCCCCGGTGTGCAGGCGCTCGATGTGGTGGGCCCATACGACGTGTTCACCAGCGCATCGATGTTGACCGGCGGCGGGTATGACGTCGCTGTCGCCTCGGTCGGCGGCCAACCGATAGCCACGGCGACCGGGCTGGCCTTCGTGACGACGCCGCTGCCGGACCCGGCCGACCCGATCGACACAGTGGTGCTGCCCGGCGGCGCCGGCGTGGACGAGGCACGCGCCGACGCCGAGCTCGTCGCCTGGATCAAGGCCGTCGCCGGCCAGGCCCGCCGCATGGTGACGGTGTGCACCGGTGCGTTTCTCGCGGCCGAGGCGGGGTTGCTGGACGGGCAGCGGGTGACCACACACTGGGCCTTCGCCGAACGGTTGGCGGCCCAATTCCCCGCGATCGAGGTCAACGCCGACCCGATCTTCGTGCGGAGCTCGCAGACCGTGTGGACCGCCGCGGGCGTCACCGCCGGCATCGACCTGGCGCTGGCGCTGATCGAGGACGACCACGGCACCGAGGTCGCGCAGACGGTCGCCCGCTGGCTGGTGCTGTATCTGCGCCGACCGGGCGGCCAGACGCAGTTCGCGGCGCCGGTGTGGATGCCGAGGGCCAGACGGGATTCCATCCGCGAGGTGCAGGAGGCGATCGAGGTCGACCCGGGCCGTCCGCACAGCATCGGTGATCTGGCCCGCCGGGCCGCGATGAGCCCGCGCCACTTCACCCGCGTGTTCACCGCCGAAATCGGCGAGGCGCCCGGCCAATACGTCGAACGGATCCGCACCGAAGCCGCGCGCCGGCAGTTGGAGGAGACCGACGACACCGTCGTCGCCATCGCCGCCCGGTGCGGCTTCGGCACCGCGGAAACCATGCGGCGCAATTTCCTTCGCCGCGTGGGTATTTCGCCCGATCAATACCGCAAGGCTTTCGCCTGACACCGAAAGGACGACACCGATGACCCAAATCGCCATCGTGGCCTACCCCGGATTCACCGCGCTCGACATGATCGGGCCGTACGAGGTGCTGCGCAACCTGCCCGGCGCCGAGGTTCGCTTCGTGTGGCACGAGGCCGGACCGATCACCGCCGACTCCGGGGTGCTGGTCATCGGCGCCACCCACTCGCTGGCCGAAACACCCTCCCCCGACGTCATTCTCGTGCCCGGCGGGCCGTCGACCCCGGTGCACGCACGCGACGACGCGTTGCTCGACTGGCTGCGCCGGGCCCACCGCAGCGCGAGCTGGACGACGTCGGTGTGCTCCGGGTCGGTGATCTTGGCGGCCGCGGGGCTGCTGGACGGCCGGCGGGCGACGTCGCACTGGCTGACGATCCCCGCGCTCAAGGCATTCGGCGCGGTTCCGGTGGCCGACGAACGGGTCGTGCACTCCGACGACATGGTCACCAGCGCCGGCGTGTCCGCCGGGCTCGACCTCGCGTTGTGGCTGGCCGGACAGATCGCCGGCGAATCCCGCGCGAAGGCAATCCAGCTCGCGCTCGAATACGATCCGCAGCCGCCATTCGATTCGGGCCACATGTCGAAGGCCTCGGCGACGACGAAGGCCGCTGCGACGGCGCTGCTGTCCCGTGACAGCGTGAAGCCCGCCAACGTGAAGGCCACGACCCTGCTCGCCTGGGAGCAGGCGCTGGACAAGGTCCGGTCGCGGCGGCGCAGGCGGCCGCTGGAGAGCATTACGTAACTGGGGAATGCGCTAGCGCCGGTGATAGCGCTTCGCGCACAAGCACTCTCGAGCCAGAGCCTAGCCGCTAGGCGCCGGGCTGCAGGATCTCGGTGGTGGCGAGCTGCCCGCCGGCCTGCAGCCACGCCGCGACGACGCCGGGAGCGTCACGGTCGGGGTTGTAGATGTCCTCCTCGCTGGAGAACAGCCCGTCGCCGGCATAGACCAGGCGGGTCCAGTTGGGGAACCAGAACGGCTCGCCGTTCGGATCGCTCGGGTGGTCGAGCAGGTTCTTGATCATGACGACGACGGCGTCGTTGTCCTCGTCGTGGGCGATCCAGTCACTGGGAAACCGCATGTGCGGGAACGGCGCCATCACCGCGACGATCCAGTCGCGAACCGCCTCGCGTCCGTGGAAGACGCCGTAGTGATGCTCGGTGTAGACGACGTCTTCGGTGAAGAGGTCCGCGAAGGGCCGCCAGTCGCCCGAAGCGCTGCACCCTTCGACGACCTTGGTGTAGTTCTCGACGGCTTCGTCGATTTCTGCCCTGGTGAATTTGCCCATAGCGGACACACTAGAACGTGTTTCGGTTTTGGGTCGCTCGTATGAATGGGGAGATCGGATGAACGTGTTGGACTTGTTCAGCCTGCGCGCCAAGCGGGCGTTGGTGACCGGGGCGTCCAGCGGCATCGGCAGGAAAGTCGCGCAGGCCTACGTGCAAGCCGGCGCCCACGTCGCCATCGCCGCGCGGAATGTCGAGGCGCTGGAACGCATCGCCGGCGAGCTGGCGGCGGACGGCGCCGGCAAGGTCCTGCCGATTCGATGTGACGTGACCCAACCCGACCAGGTGAACAGCATGGTCGACCGGGTGACCGCGGAGCTGGGCGGGATCGACGTCGCGGTCTGCAATGCCGGCATCATCGCGGTCGTCCCGATGCTGGAGATGTCGCCGGAGGAATTCCAGCGGATCCAGGACACCAACGTGACGGGAGTCTTCCTGACCGCGCAGGCGGCGGCCCGGGCGATGGTCGCCCAGGGGCGCGGCGGCGTCATCATCAACACCGCGTCGATGTCGGGCAGCATCATCAACGTTCCGCAGCAGGTCGGTCACTACTGCACCGCCAAGGCGGCCGTCATCCAGTTGACCAAGGCCATGGCGGTCGAATTCGCGGCCCACAACATCCGGGTGAACAGCGTCAGCCCCGGCTATATCCTCACCGAGCTCGTCGAGCCGTTAACCGAGTATCACCGCCAGTGGGAGCCGAAGATTCCGCTCGGCCGCATCGGTCGCCCCGAGGAACTCGTCGGCCTGTACGTCTATCTGGCCAGCGAGGCGTCCAGCTATATGACGGGGTCGGACGTCGTGATCGACGGCGGCTACACCTGTCCCTAGCTCACCGGCCCTATCGCTCGAGCTCGCCGGAGATCCCGCGTTCGAGGTTGGCCTGCGTCGCCGACGGCAACACCAGCAGGCCCTGGAGTTCGTTGCGGGCCACATCGTAGGCGCGTTGACGTTCCTGGGCGGCCGCGGCGGGGTCCGCCGCCACCCGTAACAGGCTCTGCGCCCGTGCAATTCGCTGCTGGTCCGCGCTGGAGAAATCGGTGCGGCGGCGGCGAATCGCCTCGGCCTCGGCGGCGTCGAACGCCGTGACGTAGTCCTCGACCGCGGCCATGTACCGAGCGGCGCCGTCGCGGTCGTCGAGCAGATCCTCGGCCTGCGCCGGCCGCAGAAAGTCGGCCCGCAGCTTGGCCTTGTGGAACGCGATCGTGTTGGCCTCGCGCATGTCGGTCATCAGCGGAAAGTCCAGCAGTTTGGCGACATCGAGCTCGTATTCGAGCCAGCGGGCATCCGTGCGGCCATGCTCATCGAGGACGCGCCGGATCGCGCGCCACTGGGCCGCTTGATTTCCGCCCGCGCCGTCGGCCGCGGGCGCGCCGGGCAACGGTTCCCGGCCGAACTCCCGCGACCGCTCGTCGGCGCGCCGTCGGTAGCTGCCGAACGCGCGCACGGCGGCGACGATCGCGCCCGTCAGCGGCAGGATGACGATCAACAGCTCCGCCAACCGGAATATCAGACCCACATCGCCAGGATGCCAGCAACTCCCCCGGGTTGACCCCGGGTCAGCGGACGCCCAGGGTGCCGGCGAGGTATTCCGTGCGACAGGCCCGGCGGGCCAGCTTGCCGCTGGTCGTGCGCGGGATGGCGCCGGCCGGCAGCAGACGGACGTCCGACACGCTCAGGCCGTGTCGCTGTGCGACCGCCGCCCGGACGGCCTCGATCGCCGGTTGCGGATCCTGACGGCTGGTGCCCGCCGCGCGTTCGGCGACCACCACCAGCCGGGCGGCATCCGGGTCATCGTCGGCCGGCACGGAAAACGCCGTCACGTATCCGCGCCGGACGATCTCGGAGGCTTCGGCGACGGTGGCCTCGATGTCCTGCGGGTAGTGGTTGCGGCCGTCGATCGTCACCAGGTCCGCTATCCGGCCGGTCACGTACAGCTCACCGTCGAGATACACGCCCAGGTCCCCGGTGCGCAGCCAGGAGCCGTCCAGATCGGCGCCGTCGCCGTGGCTGCCGTCGGCGAGCCGCGACTGCAGCTTGGCGCCGAAGGCCCGCCGCGTCTCGTCGGGCCGTCCCCAGTAGCCCCGTCCGACGTTGTTGCCCTGCAACCAGATTTCGCCCACCTGGCCGTCCGGCACCTCCGATCGCCTGGCGGGATCGACGATGACGGCCCATTCGCTGCGTGCGACCTGACCGCACGACACGTGCGCGACGGCCCTGGAATGATCGGCGTCGACGCGCACCGCCGATCCGGCGCCCAGCAGTTCTGAGTCGAAGTACACCGCCGTCGCCTCGGCGGCCGGGGCGATGGTCGCGACGAACAAGGTGCCCTCGGCGATGCCGTAGGAGGGTTTGAACGCGGTGGGCGGCAATCCGTAGGGCGCGAACGCCTTGGTGAAGGTCTTGATGGAGTCGATGCTGACCGGCTCGGAACCGATGATCATCACCACGTTGCGCAGGTCGATGTCCGCCTCGGGGCTGGGCAGTCCGCGCTGCGCGGCCCATTCGTACGCGAAGTTCGGTGCGGCGGTGACGACGTTGCCCTGTCGGGACCCGTCGGACAGCGCCTGAATCCATCGCTGCGGGCGGCGCACGAAGGCGGCGGGAGACATCAGCGTGGAGTGGCCGCCGTAGACCGCCGGGAAGCCGATCATGGACAAACCCATGTCGTGGTAGAGCGGTAACCAACTGACGCCGTGGGTGTTTCGGTCCAGCAGGTCGATCGACAGGATCATCTGGACCAGGTTGGTGCCCACCGCGCGGTGGGTGATTTCGACACCGACCGGCGGGCGGGTGGAGCCCGACGTGTACTGCAGGTGCGAGACGTCGTCCATGCCGAGCTCGGTCGGCGCGAACCACTCCCCCGCCGCGTCGGGTATCTGGTCGATGGCGATCACCTGCGGCCGGCGTAGATGCGGATGGCCGGCCAGGAACGCCTCCACCGCCCCTTGGGCGGCGGTCGTCGTGAGCACGGCGGTGGGCTCCGAATCCCGCAGCGCGGTATCGAGGCGTTCGGCGTGCCCGGGCAGCTCCGGGGCGAACAACGGCACCGCGATGGTTCCGGCCTTGACCGCCGCGTAGAACCCGGCGACGTAGTCGATGCCCTGCGGCGCAAGGACGGCAACGCGCTCACCGCGGCCCGCGGCCTGCTGGATGCGTGCGCCGATGGCCTGCAGCCGCGCACCGAACTGGGTCCATGTCACCTCGTCGGCTTCGCCCCGCGCCGAACGGCTGAAATCGAGGTAGCGGTACGCCACGGTGTCACCGACGTTCGCGATGTTGCGGTCGATGAGCGAGATCAGGTTGACCCCGGGCGGCAGCACCACCCGGCCCGCGGCGTCCAGGCAGTCCTCGATGCGAAGGAGGCCACCGGCAGCCGGGCCGTCCTGCCGGGAGCCGCGATCCATGACTGCAGTCTAGGCAAGCCGAACGGCGGTCTTCGCGCCGGTGAATCGGCAAACAGCAAGAGCGGCGCGGGCATTCGCCGCCTCGGGCGGGCGCTCGATCACCCGGCGCGCGGCGACGGTCAACCCGATCCGGTCATGGGCCGGGGCGGGCGGTAGCCTACCGGCGAGCGGCGTCCAGGGCCGTCCGTTTGCTACCACCAGGAGTCGTCATGCCGGGCCGCAACTATTCCTTCGAAGTCACCCGCACCAGCAGTGCGCCCCCGGCGACGGTGTTCCGGCTGGTGGCCGACGGCGCCAACTGGTCGCAGTGGGCCAAGCCGATCGTCGTGCACTCGAGTTGGGCGCGCCAGGGCGACCCGGCGCCCGGTGGCATCGGGGCCGTCCGCAAGGTGGGCATGTGGCCCGTCTACGTGCAGGAGGAAACCGTCGCCTACGAGCCGGACCGTCGCCACGCCTACAAGCTGGTGGGCCCGCGCACCCCGGCCCAGGATTACGGCGGCGAGGTGGTCCTGACGCCGAACGCGGCGGGCGGGACCGACATCCGCTGGACCGGTTCGTTCACCGAAGGCGTCCGCGGGACGGGTCCGCTGATGCGCGCCGCCATGGGTGGAGCGGTCCGGTTCTTCGCGGGCCGGCTGGTGAAGGCGGCCGAGCGGGAATCCCGCGCCGGGCGCTGACCGTCCCGCACCCGCATGACGGCCGCACGAAGCGGCCGCCACGCTTCGATTCACGAATCACGGGTTGTTGAACTGGTTTTCGTACGTTTGTTGTTGCTGCATGTCCTGATTGAACTGCTGCTGGGCCTGCTCGTTCTGCTGTTCGGCCTCTTGCATGGATTGCTGTAGCTGCTGCTGCAGTTGATCGTCGCCGTCATCGGTCGCGAAACCGCCGGCGAGACCGGGTGAACCGGCGGCGTCCGTCAGGCGCACCGAACCCCAACCCGGCACGATCGCCGGTGTAGCGGCATGCGCCGCGTCGTACAGCGCGAGTACGGCCAGGGTGGCGGCGATTCCGAAGACGCGGGTGATCGCGGGGCCAAGGGTGTCGGTGGTCATCCTCCAGCTATGCGCCGCGTCTTTAGCTGCCCACTGGGAGGCGGCTGTCGTCTCGGTATGAAGCCTCGCAATGAGCCGCTATCTGGACTCGACCTCGTCCTGATACTTCTTGGTCATGTGCGCGACGGCGTCCAGCTGCGACTGCGCCAGGTTCTCCCGCGCCTGGCCGGCGCGCGCGGCGGCGTCCAGCGTCGGCTGCGCCTGGCCCTGGAAGTGCGGCATCACCTCGGCGGCGAACAACTCGGCGGACCGTCGGGTGGCGGCCGGGTTGGCCCACTCGTGACCCATCTGCAGCATGCAGCCGAATCCGCCGGACTGGTCCCAGAGCCGCTGCACCTGTTCGCGCGCCCGCTCGGGCGTGCCGATCACGCCCGCGCCGTTCTCGTTGATGACGTCGATCATTTCGTCGAGCTGCTCTCCCGGCATCGTCATCTGCGGGAACGCGGCCACCTTCTGGAAGTACCGGAACCACGGCTCGATGCCGAACTTGACCTCCTCGCGGGCCTGCTTCTCGGTCTCGGCGAGGTGGAACAAACCGACCAGGCTCCAGTTCTTGCGGTCGACCTGCGTGCCGAAGGCCGCGGCGCGCTCCTCGACAATGCCCCAGTGGTAGGACAGCGCGTTGAATCCCTCGACGGTCAACGTCGCCCCGATGGACAGCAGGCCGATGCCGTGCTTACCCGCCAACCGCGCGCCCGTCGGTGAGGCGACCGCCGCGACCGACAGCGGTATCCCGCCGTCGGTGTACGGGGCGAGCTGCAGCTTGGCATCGTAGAGCTGATGGGTGGCGGTCTTGGCGCTGACCGTCTCGCCCGCCAGCAGCCGCACCACGATGTCGAGATTGGTTTCCAGCAGCTCGCGCGTGTCGGTCGGGGTGAGTCCGATCATGGACGAGTCGCTGGGCAGCGAGCCCGGCCCGACGCCGCCGATGATGCGGCCGTGCGTGAGGTGATCCAGCAGCATCAGCCGGTCGGCGACCCACAGCGGATTGTGATACGACAGCGAGATGACACCCGTGCCGAACCGGATTCGCTTCGCGCGTTCGGCGGCGGCGGCGATGAAAATCTCTGGGGAGCTGATGATTTCGCTACCCGCCGAGTGGTGTTCGCCCAACCAGACTTCGTCGAAGCCCAGCGCGTCGAGATGCTCGACGAAGGCGAGATCGCGTTGCAGGGCCAGCGTCGGATTGGTGCCCGCGCGGTGGAACGGGGCGATGAAGTATCCGAACCGCAGCTTCGACATTGAAGTCCCCTTGCATCCGAGTTGGCAGAACCATAACTCGGAATGCGGCTTGGGCCCTAGGTCCAGACAAGGGTTCAGCCGATGGGGCCAGGTGATCCCGGCCCCACCGGCTAGGGAGCAAGTCTTGGTGTTCGCGCTTTAGCGCCGGCTCATCGGGTGATCAGAAACCGCCGCAGACGTTGCCGACGCAACCGCCGCCACCGCCCGGTCCGCCGCCACCACCGCCCACGCCCGGAATGCTGCCGCCGCCCCCGCCGGGACCGCCGCCACCGGTCGGGCCGCCGGGAACGCCGCCGCCACCGCCACCGGGACCGCCGCCACCGGTCGGGCCGCCGGGCACGCCGCCGCCACCGCCATTAGGGCCACCGCCGCCGGTCGGGCCGCCCGGCTCACCGCCGCCGCCACCGGGTGCGGTGGAGGGCGCCACGCTGGAGGACGGTGTAGTCGTCGGGGTCGTGGTGCTGCTGCTGGGGCCGCCCTTATGTCCGCCACCGCAGGCGACCGATAACACGAGCATCGCCGCACCGCCGAACAGTGCGACCGCCGTCCTCGGTCCAGATCTCATCAGATCCCCCATCTCCACATGCGCCACTTCGCGCCGCCCACTTTTTCTTACCCCGCGGCCTCGCCGCGCAAACAGATTCGGGCGGCGAAATCGTGCCGGACGAAAATGGCCCATCACGCAGGTGTGATGGGCCATCGCGAATAGCGGTCGGCTAGCAGTTCGCTCCTACGATGCAGGCCGCGAGCGTGCCGATATGCACGCCGGGGACGGTCGTGCCGGGCTGCGGCATCGCGACGCTGGCTGGCGGATGCGTCGCCGCCGTCGCTGTGTTGCCGGTTTGGCTAACGCCCACGGCACCGAATCCGACCGCCAGAACAACCGCTGCCGCACCACCGAACACCGCGATCGCCTTATTGATTGGGGTCCCCATCAGGCGCTCCTCTCCGTTCCGGGGCGTTTGTTAAATCTGAGCGCACGTTTGTTACAAGCTAAATCCTACACCTGTGCAACTGTGCGCAGGGTAAATTTTTGGCATCATGTCGCACGGCGAACCGGGGCACGTCGAATGCGCGGGTGGCGGGAGTGGCCCGCGCCGGGCTCGGGCGGCGCGCCGGTGCACGGTCGGCGCTGGATGATGACTCCGTTAGCGGCCGCCGCATCGGTCGATCGGGCGGCCGCCGTCGGGTGGCTGGCTAATCTTCCTTGGTGATCAGCTTGCGCAGCGCGACCCGGTCGGGCTGCAGCAGTTCGGCGATGCGGGGCCGGTTCACCTCGGCGACGATGATCTCGCCGACCTCCTGGTAGACCTCGCTGAAGATGCCGTGCGACTTCATCTTCGACGTCTGATACTGGTTGTCCTCGGTCGGTGTCACATAGATCACCGCGTCGGCCTTGAAGCGGTGCACCAGCCAGAGGTGGATCAACGTCATCAGTCGCTTCTGCCGCAGCTTCTCGGCGAAGGTGTTCTGGTCGCGGACCTGAAGGATGCTGCGGCCGTGCCGGTCCTTGATCGGGTCGACGACGACGTTGGCCAACTGCTCGTCGTCGTTGCCGTAGATCCCGAGTTCCAGCACGTCCGAGCCGGCCCGGCGGGGCCGCAGCTGCACGCGTAGCTTCTCGCCCAGGCTGTAGTTCTCGCTCCACATCGCCAGCCACTCCTCGAGCAGCTTCTTCGGCACCTCGGTCTGTACCAGGTGCTGGTGCTGGGTCGATCCCTCGCCCATCGCCTTGGTGGTCGCGGTGCGACCCGACGACGCGGTCAGCGCCGCGTCGCTGCGCGGCCCGCCGACCAGGGTTTGCGGTGTGCGGTAAGGGGATTCGACCAGACGCATCTTGCGCTGCAGGCGGGCCAGCGCCAGCATGCCGTCCTGTTGCAGCGAGGTGGCGAACTCTTCGGCCGCAACGCCATCGATCTGGTGGCCGCCGTAGGTGATGAAGTTGAAGACGAAGCCCATCTTGCCCAGTTCCTCGGGGAACTGCTTCATCTGCTCGTCGGTCATGCCGGTGGTGTCCCAGTTGAACGACGGCGACAGGTTGTAGGCCAGCATCTGGTCGGGGAACTCGGCGTGGATGGCGTCGGCGAACTGCTTGGCGTCGGCCAGGTCGGCGGTCTTGGTCTCCATCCAAAGGATGTCGGCAAACGGCGCGGCAGCCAGTGACTTCGCGATGGCGTACGGGATGCCGCCGCGGATCTGGTAGTAGCCCTCAGGGGTCTTCGACAGCTCGCAGTCCCAACCCGGGTCGACGCCCAATTCCTTCGCCTTGGTCTTGGCCGAGTACAAGGAAGCGCGCGCCGCGAACGCTCGCCACTCGTCGACGCTCATGTCGGCCGGCTCGCCCTCGCTCGCATCGAATTCGAGCACCTCGGCCACGGCCTCGCCGTAGGTCATCAGCCCGGCATCGTCCTCCCAGGCCGCCACGAACCGCGACTCGACCTGGTCGAACAGGTCGTCGATCGACTTTTGACCGTTCTCGCGCCAGGTGTTGACCGCGTCGGAGATGACGCCCTGGATGCCCTGGCGCTCCAGCCAGGCGCCGGCCTCGGCGTACTCCCCTTCGGGCAGTGCATAGAGAAGGTGACCGTTGAGGTCTTTGACGCCCAGCTCGTAGAAGCGACGCACCATCGCCAGGAAACAGGACTTGTACGACGGGATGTTGAGGTTGGTGGCGCCGAGCAGGAACGGCTGATCGCGCTCGTCGGCCCGGCTGTCTAGCAGGTTGGCCGCCTCGGCATCGGTGCGGGCGACGATGATGCCCGGCACCTTCATGATGTCGAGCTGGAAACGCGCGGCGTTGAGGCGTTTGATCTGCTCGTCCGACGGCACCAGCACCTTGCCGCCCTGGTGGCCGCACTTCTTGGTGCCGGGACGCTGATCCTCGATGTGGTACCCCGGGACCCCGACCTCGACGAACCGGCGGATGAGGTTGCGCACGTGCGGGTCACCACCGTGGCCGGTGTCCGCGTCGGCGATGATGAACGGCCGGTAGTCGTATTCGGTGGCGGTCGCCCGCTGCTGCTCACTCATGTTCAGGCGCAGGTACTGCTGGTTGCGGTCGGCGGTCAGCAGCGCGCGCACCAGCACCGCGGCGTCGTCGGGCACCTGGCTCAGCGGGTAGCTGGCGAGGTCGGGGCCGGGATCCTCGGTGGTGGAACCCTTGGCCGACGTCGCCCAACCACCGAGGTAGATCCCCTCGATGCCCATCCGCTTCATCGCGACGGCCTGGCCGGGCGAGTACGGACCGAACGTGGTGATGCTCTTCTTCTCGGCGAACAGCTCGCGCAGCCGCTCATAGAACGCGGCCGCCGCGTTGCGGGCGACGGTGTAATCGGTGGGGATGGTGCCGCGTTGCTCTGCTACCTGGCGGGCCGTGAAGAGGCGCGTGATGCGAGAGAAGCGCGGGTCGTCGAAGTATTGCTGCGTGGCAGCGACCTCGTCGTCAAACGATGGCCGGACTTGCGTGTCCTTATCAATGATCGCCATGTCTTCGCTCCTTCGCGCGCATGATTCCACTGAACGTGAGTCTATCCCCGGAAACGGCAGTTCAATCAGGGCTCGAACGACTTGAGCCAAAACTGTTGCCCCGCCATGTACTTGCGAGAGCTTTTCGGTGGCGGACCGGTGACCGGCGTGAACCACCGGATGGCTGAGGACGTTGGGACAGCGAGGCACCGCGGCGCGGTGCGGTTTCAACGCCTTGGGAGACAATACCTTTCGATACGGTATCGATCACGGGGCCGCCGCACGACGGGCCAGCCAGTCTCGCTGGCGCCGGACGAATCTTGCGTCGACGACGCTGCCATGGCCGGGGACGTAGATCGCCGTGGGCCCACCGACCGCCAGTAGCCGATCCAGGGTCGTGGGCCAGGCCGCGATATCGGAGTCGGCGTCGATCGCGGGGTCGCCGGACTGCTCCACCAAGTCACCGGTGAACACCACGGTCGGATCGCCGCCTTCCGTTGCGGGCACGACCACCACCAAGTCCGACGCGGTGTGGCCCCGGCCGAGGTGGGCGATCGTCACCGCCCGGTCCCCCAAGTCGATGACGGCGTCGTGACCTCCACCGCGCGGGGGCCGCAGAGCCGCGATCGCCGCGTCCACTTCCGCGGGGTCGCCGCCATGACGCAGCGCGTCCTGGCGCAGGTCGCCGGTTGACGAGGAAAGGTATTCGACCACCTCGGGGGCGCAGAAAACCTTCGCCCCGGCGAACAGCGACGCACCGAGTACGTGGTCAAAGTGCTTGTGCGTCAACACGATATGGGTCACCGGGCGCCCGGCAAGCAGCCGGACGTCGGCGTCGATCGCGGCGGCCTCGGTGAGCGTGGTCCCGGTGTCGACGAGCAATGCGCCGGTGCGGCCCCACACCAGCCCGACGGTCACGTCGCAGAACGGAAGCCGGCAGCGACGCGCGGTGGCGGTCAACCGTTCCCAGGCGAGTTGCACAGCCTCCGAAGGTAGCCGCCCCGGCAAGCGGTCGCCGCCCGCTTCTTATGTCGGACATGGTTGACATGTCGGAAATTCCCGACGTATGTTGGCGGACGTGCACAGCGTCGATCGCGTCTTCCTCGCCCTGGCCAATCCGGTGCGGCGCGAACTGCTGGAGATCCTCGCCGCCCAACCGCTATCGGCGGGAGAACTCAGCGATCGCTTCGAGCTCAGCCGCCCCGCCGTCGCCGAGCACCTCAAGGTGCTGCGTGACGCGGGACTGGTCGCCGACCGGCCGCAGGGGCGTCATCGCATTTACCGCCTGACCGCCGAGCCGTTGGCAGACCTCGGCGACTGGCTGCATCCCTTCGAGAAGTTCTGGCGCGGCCGACTGGCCAAGCTCGCCGAGGTAGCACAGGAGCTGGAATGACCGAAACGTCACGGTCCGCGACGGTCCGGGTCGATCAATTCGTCGCGGCGCCACCGGCCACCGTGTGGCGATTGCTCACCGAACCCGCGCTGATAAAGCTCTGGTGGGCCGAGGGGCAGGTGGCCGCGGTGGTGGGAAACCAGTTCACGCTCGACATGCCGGGTTATGGCAAGCAGCCCTGCACGGTGCTCGAGGTCGACGCACCGCACCGGTTCGTCTACACGTTCACCGCGGCCTGGACGCTGACTTGGCGGTTGGAAGCCGAAGGCGACGGCACCCGAGTCTTCTTGGAACACAGCGGCTTTGACCTCGGCGACGGCCGCATGGCCCGGGCGTTCGAGCGCATGGGGCCGGGATGGCGCGACGTCGTCCTGCCCCGACTCGCCCAGCTCGGCGCCCAGACGACTCGCTAGACCCCACCGTGGGACTGGTTTCGGGGCAGACCGCTCGGGCTATCACCCCGGAATGGCTATCACCGATTCCCGCGAAGTCGTCATCGAGGCGACGCCCGACGAAATCATGGAGGTGCTGTTCGACCTCGAGTCGTTGACCGAGTGGTCGTCGGCGCACAAGAAGGTCGAGGTGCTCGAACGTGACGACCAGAACCATCCGAGGCGATCCAGACAGGTCGTCAAGCTCGTCGGCGTCAGCGACGAACAGGAGCTCGCCTACACCGTTCACGACGACGGCGTCGGCTGGACGTTAGTCAGCTCCAAACAGCAACGCGCCCAAGAGGGTCGGTACACGCTGACCCCCGAGGGGGACGGCACCCGGGTCCGTTTCGAGCTCACCGTCGACCTGGTGGCGCCCGTCCCCGGATTTCTGGTCAAGAAGGGGGCCAAGAGCCTGATGGACACCGCCACCGAGGGACTGCGCAAGCGGGTCCTCGAAGTCGAGCAGCGCGGACAGTAGCTTGGCCTCGCGCGGGTGAAATCGGGCCCTTCCCGAGTGTGAGCGCGCGAGTCAGACTGGTAGTCATGGAACCTACGCCGGCGGGCAGGCCGCACCGAATCGCAGCGATCATCGGTGTGCTGGCGATGGTGCCGGCGCTGGCCGGCTGCGGCGGCCACGGTGATGGCCACATGACGACGTCGTCGGCGCCGAAGATCACCACCCTCGGTCGCACGGCGCCGCGCGCGCCCGCCGACGGACCGCTGACCATCAGCAGTCCCGCTTTCGCCGACGGGGCCCCGATCCCGGTGCAGTACACCTGCAAGGGCGCCGACATCGCGCCGCCGTTGGCGTGGTCGGCGCCGCTGGGTGCGGCCTTGGTGGTCGACGACCCCGACGCCGTCAACGGGCTGTACGTCCACTGGGTCGTCGTCGGAATCCCGCCTGGTTCCGGAAGCACCGCCGATGGTCAGACCCCGGCCGGGGCGACCGCGCTGCCCAACACGGCCGGCCAGCCGGCGTACAAGGGGCCCTGTCCCCCGGCGGGAACCGGTACGCATCACTACCGGTTCACCCTCTATCAGCTGCCCAACGACTATCAGCTGCCCGCCGGCCTGGCCGGGGTGCAGGCCGCGCAGACGATCGGCGGCGCCGCGACCGCGCAGGCTCAGCTCACCGCGGTCTTCGGCGGCTGATCGGGCCCGTCACGACGCATCGTCGAGAACCTGATAGGCGGCGTTGTAACCGGGAGTGAACGTGATGCCGGGCCCGCCGTGGCATCCGGCGCCGGCGAGATAGAGACCGTCGATTTCGATGGGCATGTCGACAAAGCCCTTCGGGCCGGGCCGGTTCGGGCCCATCAGGTCGGGGTGGAGCAGTCCGTGGCAGAAGTCGCCCGAGGGCGCGCCGAACATGGTGTTCATGTGGTAGGGCGCGAAGGTGATGTGGCGGATCACGATGTCCTTGAAGTTCGGCGCCAATCGGGTGATCTTGTCGATAACCCGTTGCGCCATCGCGTTTTTGAGATGGCCATGCTGGTCGCGGGCGACTTCGACCGGAAACGCGTAAGCGAATGCGCTGGCCGCGTGCTTGCCGGGCGGCGCCATGCTGGGATCGTGCACCGACGGGATCTGCATGCCCATCGACGGGTTGTCCGGAATGACGCCCCGGCGGCAGTTTTCCCAGTGCAGCTGTTGCTCCTCGGGTGACCCGAAGATTCCGACCGACTGTTGCATGCCTTCCTCATTGAGGCATAGGGCGGGGCGAATTCGGGCAGCCCGTCCAGCGCGAAGTGGATCTGCACGAACGAGGCGCGGTGATCGCGGCCGGAGACACGCGAGACCAGTTGTGCGGGAACGTGTTCGGGTGCGATCAGCTTGGTTGTTCCGGCGATCTCGCCGACGCCGTCACCGCGAGTCTTGATCTGGTGCGCTCCGGCCTGGCGCCGCTGGCCTGACGGCACCCCCGACCGAAGCCGTCACTGGTTTGCCGCGGCGTCCACGGCCGCCTCGATGAAGCGCCGCAGCACGGGGCCGTTGGCCCGCTTCACAAACGCCAACGCGACGGGAATGTCGGGCGCGCCTCGCAGCGCGACGAACCGCACGCCGGGGTGGATGTTGCGCCTGATCGCAACGTCGGGAATGACCCCGATGCCGCGGTCGGCCGCGACGGATTCGATCCACTCGTCGAAATTCGTTGTCTCGACAATGGTTTCCGGCCCATCCCCCGCCGGCCACGACCAGGGCCCGGTGGTACCACTGGCCGTGTTGACCACCAGCGGCCAGCGTGGCACCTCGGCCCAGTCCAGCTTCGCCCGCTTGGCCAGGGGCGAATGCACCGAACACACCGCCACCCGGGGCTCATCGAAAAGGTGCACGATTCGAACGGCGGTCGAGGTCACGTGGCCGCGCACCAGGGCGATGTCCACCCGGCCCTGCTGGACCGCCCCGAGCGCGTCGTCGGTGCGGATCAGGCTGACGGTGGTCCGGGTGGTCCGCTCGAACCGCGCGACGGTGTCCTGCGCCCACGGGTCGGGCAGCAGCCAGCTGAATCCGAGGCGGATGCTCGCTTGTTGCCGGACGGCGTCGACCCCACGCCCCAGCTCGGCCAGGACCCGCTCGACGTGACCGAGGAAGACCCGCCCGGCCGGGGTGGTCGCCACGTGGCGCGAACTGCGGTCTAGCAGCGACGCTTCGAGCGCGTCTTCGAGCTGTTTGATGGTTCGGCTCAGCGCGGGCTGGGTGATGCTGAGCTCCTGCGCGGCCAGCGTGAACGATTCGAGGCGGGCCACCGCTTCGAACGCCCGGAGGTGACGCAACTCGACTCGCCCGGACTGCACCGCGTCCATGCTCGATGAGCATAGATCCTTCACACAAGGCATTTCACGCGGGATTCCCGAAGACCTAACGTCGGTTGCACTGGGAGCGCAATCCGCGCTGTTGTTCGCAGGAGGAAAAATGCCGCTGTTGTACATCGACCTCATCGAGGGTCGTACGCCCTCGGAGGTTCGCGCCCTGCTGGACGCGATCCACGACACGGTCGTCGAGGCGTTCGGCGTTCCGCCGCGGGATCGTTACCAGGTGGTGCATACCCACCCGGTACATGAAATCGTCACGCTGGACACCGGTCTGGGCATCGATCGGTCGTCTCGCCAGGTGATCTTGCACGTGGTAAGCCGACGGCGGCCGCGCGAGCTCAAGCAGAAGTTCTATGAACTGCTGGCGTCGCGCCTCGTCGACCGGTGCGGGCTCGACCCCGCCGACCTGATCGTCTCGGTCACCGAAAACGACGACGAGGACTGGTCTTTCGGCCACGGGAGGGCCCAGTTCCTCACCGGTGAACTCAAGTGAGCGCCGCCACGGGTTTGCCGACACGCCTGACCGACCTGTTCGGGATCGAGCACCCGATCCTGCTCGCGCCGATGGCCCTGGTCTCCGGGGGCCGGCTGGCGGCGGCGGTGACACGGGCGGGCGGACTGGGGCTCATCGGTGGGGGCTATCCCGACGCCGAATGGCTGCAGACGCAGATCGACGCGACCGCCGGCGCCCGGGTCGGATACGGGTTCATCACCTGGAGCCTGGCCCGCAATCCGGGGGTGCTCGACGTCGCGCTGGAAAGGGATCCGGCGGCCGTGATGCTGTCGTTCGGCGAGTTGGCGCCCTTCGCCGATCGCATCCACGCGGCCGGCGTTCCGCTGATCGCGCAGGTGCAGAACCTAGATCAGGCCCGTCGCGCGCTCGATGCCGGTGCGGAAGTCATCGTGGCGCAGGGCGGCGAGGCCGGCGGGCACGGCATGAGCGTGCGGTCGACCTTCACCCTGGTGCCCGAGGTCGTCGACTTCGTGGCGGACCGCTCTCCGGCCACGTTGGTGGCGGCCGCGGGTGGCGTCGGCGATGGCCGCGGATTGGCCGCCGCGCTCGCGTTGGGCGCCGACGGCGCCGTAGTCGGTACCCGGTTCTGGGCGACGCCGGAAGCGCTCGTCTCACCCCAAGCGCAGCGGCGCGCAGTGGCGGCCGGCGGTGACGACACCGTGCGCACCCGGGTCTACGACGTCGTGCGCCGCCTCGATTGGCCCACCGGATACACCGTGCGGGCCCTGAACAACGCCTTCCTGGACACCTGGCACGGCAACGAGGCCGAGCTGTCGGCGCGGCTGCCCGAAGCGATCGACGCCTACGAAAAAGCGTTAGCCGCAGAGGATTTCGATACCGCCGCCATCCTCACCGGCGAAGGGGTGGGGCGCGTCCGCGAGGTTCGGCCCGCCGCGGAGATCGTCACCGAGATGGTCGGTGACGCCAACCGCATCCTCAACCGCGACCCCGCGCCCTAGACAGCCGAGCGACGAGTCTGGTTTGCTCAGCTGGCTAGCTTGTTTCCGCCTTGTCTGCGCGGGCAGGAGTGCGCGATGGCCCGTATAACGTCCCGGATGGCCCCGGCGGTGAAGCCGCCATGATTGACGACTGTGTCGCCGCATCCGCCAGTTGTCCGGGATACCCTGCGCGCCAACACCTTTGCATCGACAAGTCCTGCGCCATCGACCTCTGATCACCCATCGGAAAGGAACCCATGGACATCGCCACCGTCGACGAGCTGCTGAGCACCACACGGTCGGTCCGCAAACGCCTCGACCTGACCCGCCCGGTCGGTCGAGACGTGATCCTGGAGTGCATCCAGCTGGCGATGCAGGCGCCCACGGCGAGCAACACGCAAAACTGGCGCTGGCTGGTCATCACCGACGCGGACAAGCGCGCCGCGATCGCCGAGATCTACCGCAGCATCGGCGCCCAGTACCTGGCCTACGCGGCCGACAACGCGACCGACGCCCAAACGCAGCGGGTGTACCAGAGCGCGATGAGCCTGACCGAGACGCTGGCGGAGGTGCCCGTGCACGTCATCCCCTGCCTCACCGAGCGCATCGACACCGCGGAACCGGGCATCGCCGCGGCGGCCTGGGCATCCATCATCCCCGCGGGGTGGAGTTTTCTGCTGGCGCTGCGCTCGCGCGGGCTGGGATCGGTGTGGACGACGATGCATCTGTTCAAAGAGAAGGAGGTCGCCGAACTGCTCGGCATCCCGCCGACCGTCACGCAGGCGGCGCTGTTCCCCGTCGCCTACACGATCGGCACCGACTTCCGGCCGGCCAAGCGGCCGCCCGCGGAGACCATCACGTACTGGGACACCTGGGAACGGCCCGTCGGAGCCAGCTGATGCAGTCCTACACCGTGCGATTCCACGTCGATGCGCCGCCGCGCACAGTGTGGCGGGTGCTGCATCCGCCGGCCCCACCGAACGCCCCGCGGCCGCGGGTGCTCGAGTGGCCCAACGGCAGCATGGAAATCCTCAACGAGGGCAACGAAGCCGGCGAGGGCCTGGTCCGGACCTGCATCTTCGAAGTGCCTAAATACCTGCTGTCCGGCGGTAGGGCGCGATCCTGGGAAACCGTGACCGAGGCCGAGCTCAACAAGCTGTCGCGCTACGTCGCCGTTGGCGCCCCGCTGTGGTCGCGGGCCGAGGGATATCACCGGCTCGAAGAGCAGCCGGACGGCACCACCGTGCTGACCTTCCACGAGACGTACCACGCCTACAACCCGGTGCTGCGCTTCTTTCTCGAACGCCCGGTGCACGCGAAGATCTCCCGCGACAACCTCGCGACCTACGAGCACGCGCTCGGCTACGCGGGCCGGGTCCGGCGGCTGGATTAGCCGTTCTTTGCCACTCCGCAGATTTCACAACGATATGAATTAGGTTGTCCGCCCCGGTACCCTCGATCTCTATGGGTGGAGTACCTGCTGCGGCGAGGGTGGTCGCTGCGAGTCTGATGGTCGCGGGCTGGGCCGCGTCCACGGTCGTCGCCAGCGCCGATCCGGACGAGACGCGGGGGCCGGCGCCCGGGCCGGCACCTTCGGCGTCGCCGTCGCCGGCCGCGTCCCCGGGCGCCTCGCCCGCGCCGGCGGAACCGAAGACGTCCATCGACAAGGACGGCATCTACGCGGTGGGTAGCGACATCGTGCCGGGCATATACAGCTCCGGGGGTCCCGTCGGCGACGGCACCTGCTACTGGAAGCGGACCGGCAACCCCGACGGCAACATCATCGACAACGCCATGTCCAAGAAGCCCCAGGTCGTGCAGATCGATCCGGGCGACAAAGCGTTCAAGACCTCGGGCTGCCAGCCCTGGCAGCTGACGCCGGACGCCGCGGTGCCGTCGAGCGCGCCGCCCGCGGGTGTGCAGGGCACGCTCGGCATCCTCAACAGCCTGCTGGGCGGGGGTGCCCAGCGGGCGCCGTCGGCCTCGCCGGCCCCCCAGGCCCCGGCGGCTTCACCCGCCTCGCCGGCCCCGCAAGCGCCGGCGGCTTCCCCCGCTTCGCCGGCCCCGCAGGGCGCGCATTCCTGATCGACCCTGATCGACCCTCGGCCCGTTCCGCGGCCGGGCCGTTTTCGTTACCGTGGCGCCGTGGCATCTAAGCAGCAGATCGTCGTCGTCGGCGCCGGCGTCAGCGGGTTGACGTCGGCCATCTGTTTGGCCGAGGCCGGCTGGCCGGTACGGGTATGGGCGGCCGCCACGCGCAAGCAGACGACCTCGGCGGTGGCCGGCGCCGTCTGGCTTCCCCCACGACCCGCCGAGCGCGCAGCCGAGACGCTGGAGTGGACCGAGCGCTCGCTGCGGGTGTTCACCGATCTTGCCGACGATCCCGACTCCGGGGTCCAGCTGGCGCCGGCGCTGGCCGCCGGTGAACTGACCGCGACCGAGGCGATGTCATCGGCGGCGGCGGCGTTGATTCCCGACCTGCGGGCGGCCGACCCGGCCGATCTCCCCGAGGGCTCCCGCACCGGGTTTCGCGCGACCCTGCCCATGATCGACATGCCGCACTATCTCGACTACCTGACCCGACGGCTGGCGTCGGCCGGCGGCGAAATCGAGGATCATCCCGTGCGGACGCTCGACGAGGCCGCCGACGCCGCCGAAATCGTCGTCAACTGCGCCGGGCTGGCCGCCGGCGCGCTGACCGGTGACGACACCGTGCAGCCATTGTTCGGCCAGCACGTGGTGCTCACCAATCCCGGTCTGCGGCAATTGTTTGTGGAAACCGACGGCGGCCCGGACTGGACCTGCTACTTCCCCCATCCGCAACGGGTGGTCTGCGGCGGCGTCAGCATCCCCGGGCGCTGGGACACCGCGGCCGACCCCGACGTGACGCAACGCATCCTGCGGCGCTGTCGCCGCGTCGAGCCGCGCCTGAACGACGCCGAGGTGATCGAGGTGATCACCGGCCTGCGTCCCGACCGTCCTTCGGTGCGGGTGGAAGCCGAGCCGCTGGGGCGGGCGCGGTGCATCCACAATTACGGGCACGGCGGCAACGGCGTCACCTTGTCCTGGGGTTGCGCGGGCGATGTGGTGAACCTGGCCAATGACGGCTAGCGCCGGGCGCCAGTACGCCGAATCACCAAGGACAGCAACCAACTAACGATCGACAGCACGATCGCGGCCCAGATCGCGGTCCACCAGAAGTGATCGATCTGCAATCCCCAGTGCGTGGTGTGCTCGGTGATCCGCGCGGTGATCCACAGCATCAGCGCATTGACGACGACATGGAACAGGCCGAGCGTCAGGATGTACAGCGGGATCGACAGGATCTGGACGATCGGCTTGATGAACGCGTTGACCAACCCGAAGATCACGGCGACGACGAAGATGATGCCGACGCGTTCCAGCTTCGTGTCCCCGCCCACGAAGCTAAGGCCGTGCACGAAAAGGGTGACGATCCACAGCGCCAGGCCGGTCAACGCGGCGCGCAACAGAAATGGGCCCATGGTCGCAAATCCTGCCACCCGTCGGGGCCGGGAGTAAGCGGCGCAGCTCAGTTCAGATTGTAGAAGCGCTGCGCGTTCAAGCCGCCGATCTTTTCCCGCGAGTCCTCACTGAGGTCGGTTCGCGTGCGCAGGTGTTTGGTGCTCTCCGGCCACTCACCGTCCCAGTGCGGGTAGTCGCTGGCGAACATGATGAAATCGTCGCCCAACACGTCGATCACGCCGGGCAGGATCGGTTCCTCCGGCTCGCACGTCACCCAGATGTTGCCCGCGGCCAGATAGTCGTGCGGATCGCGGCGCCAGCCGCCCTTGACCCAGTCGCCGCGCTTTTCGTAATGCTCGTGCAGTCGGTCGATGAAGAACGGGACCCAGCCCGCGCCGGCCTCGAGGAAGGCGACCCGCAACTCGGGGTGGCGCTCGAAGACGCCGCCGGAGACCATCGCGGTCATCGCCGTCATCTGATCGAAGGGGAAGCTGATGCAGTGCACCTGAATGTAATTCGTGAAACGGTCCACACCGATCTTGGGCAGGTGAATGCCCGGGGCGCCGTGCACCCCCAACGGCATGCCGAGCTCGACGGCGGCGGCATAGAACGGATCGAGGTCGGGGTGGTCGAGGTTGCGGCTCTTGAGCGCCGGCGGCACCAAGGTGGCAACCAGCCCAAGCTCTTTGGCCTCCGTCATGACGTCGACGGCGACGCGGCCGTGCTCGATCGGTGTGACGGCGACGCCGCGCAACCGGCCACCCGATGAGGCGCAGTAGTCCGCGATCCACTGGTTGTACAGCCTCGAGAATCCCGCGGCGAACTCCGGGTCCTCGAGGCTGGGCGCGCACAACCCCATGCTGGGATACAGCACCATCGTGTCGATGTGGTCGCGATCGGCGTCCCCCAGCACGCCCTCGGGTGAGCGGCAGTTGATGTCGGGCGCCCTACTGATCCCGTGTTCGGGCGGGCAACCCGCGCCCGGACCCGTGTCCTCGGGGTAGCTGCGGCCCTCGAGCGTCAATCCCGGCCGGCCGTCGGTGCTGGGCCTGACGTGCTGCGGCCATCGTTTGATCGCTTCGATTGCCAGCGAGGAATTCTCGGCCACGTGTCCGTCGGCGTCGATGATCCGCATGTATCCGGAACTTACTCTCGCGGTCCACATGGTGAAACAACTCGCGCCGGCGCGCTGGGTAAGCCACGATGCTGACGTGACCACACCACGCCCTCGTCAGAAGTTGACCGCCGATCAGCGAAACTCCTTCATCGCGGCGCTACTGGGCTGGACGATGGACGCCTTCGATTACTTCATCGTGGTGCTCGTCTACGCCGACATCGCCAAGACGTTCCATCACAGCAAGGCCGAGGTCGCGTTCGTCACCACGGCCACCCTCATCATGCGGCCCGTCGGCGCGCTGCTGTTCGGCCTCTGGGCCGACCGCGTCGGCAGGAGGCTGCCGCTGATGGTCGACGTGATGTTCTATTCCGTGGTCGGCTTCCTGTGCGCATTCGCCCCCAATTTCACCGTGCTGGTCATCCTGCGATTGCTGTACGGCATCGGCATGGGCGGCGAATGGGGGCTGGGCGCCGCGCTCGCCATGGAGAAGGTTCCCGTCGAGCGGCGCGGGTTCTTTTCCGGGCTGCTGCAGGAGGGGTACGCGTTCGGCTACCTGCTGGCCAGCGTCGCCTCGCTGGTGGTGATCGACTGGATCGGGCTGTCGTGGCGGTGGCTGTTCGGTCTGAGCATCGTCCCCGCGTTGATCAGCCTGGTCATCCGCTACCGCGTGGAGGAGTCCGAGGTGTGGGAAGCCGCCCAGGATCAGATGAAGCTCACCAGCACCCGGATCCGCGACGTGCTGCGCAGCGGCGCCATCATCCGTCGGTTCATCTACCTGGTGCTGCTGATGACGGCCTTCAACTGGATGAGCCACGGCACGCAGGACGTCTATCCCACCTTCCTGGGGGCGCACGCCAATCAGGGCGCCGGTCTGTCCAGCACGACGGTCAAGTGGATCGTGGTGGTCTACAACGTCGGCGCCATCATCGGGGGCCTGGTCTTCGGCACGCTGTCGCAGCGCTTCAGCCGCCGCTACACCGTCGTCTTCTGTGCGATCCTGGCGCTGCCCATCGTCCCGTTGTTCGCGTACTCGCGCAGCGCCGCGATGCTGTGCCTGGGTTCGTTTTTGATGCAGCTCTTCGTGCAGGGCGCGTGGGGCGTGATTCCCGCGCACCTCACCGAGATGTCGCCGGACGCCATCCGCGGCCTCTATCCCGGGGTGACCTATCAGCTGGGCAACCTGCTGGCGGCGTTCAACCTACCGATCCAGGAACGCCTCGCCGAATCGCACGGCTATCCGTTCGCGTTGGCGGCCACGATCGTGCCGGTGCTGATCGCGGTGGCGGGGCTGACGCTGATCGGAAAGGACGCCACCGGAATCCGGTTCGGCACCACCGAAAGCGCTTTCCTGGCAAGCGAAGTGACGTGAAGCTAGTCGCTGTTGTCCAGTAGGCGTCGCAGCAAGTGCATGGCCACCGTCGTCGAGCGCTCCCGGATATCCGAGCGGTTGCCGGGTAGCCGCAGTGTGCGGGTATCGGTCCGGCCGGCGGCCGTCACGCTGAAGCAGACTGTGCCCACCGGCTTTTCCTCGGTCCCCCCGCCCGGGCCCGCGATTCCGGTGATCGCGATCGCGGTGTCGGCGCCGAAGCGTTGCAACGCACCCGCGGCCATCGCCTCGGCGACCGGCTCGGACACCGCGCCGTGCGCGTCGATCAGCGCGGGGTCGACGCCGAGCAGCTCCACCTTCGCCTCGTTCGAGTAGGACACGACGCCGCCGGCCACGTAATCCGACGACCCGGGCCGGTCGGTCAGCCGCGCGGCCAGCAGGCCCGCGGTGCAGGACTCCGCCGTCGCGATCCGATGGCCGGCCAGCAGCTGGGCCACCAGATCGTCGACGCGCGAACCGTCCTCGGAGTACAGCTGATGCCCGTGCCGCTCGCGCAGCAGCTTGGTCAATTGCGCGTACGCGTCCGCGGCGTCCGGCTCGTAGCGGGTGACCATCTCGATCTCGCCGCGCCGCAGGCAGGTGGTGATCTCCAGTTGTTCGAAGCCGGGCACGGCCGTTTCGGCGTCGCGCAGCGTTTCGGCCAGTCCCGACTCCGGCAGCCCGAACATGCGCAGCATCTCCTGCCGATAGACGGTCCGGCCGGCGATCGCCTCCTGCGCGGCCGGCGTCTCGATGGCCGTGTGCCACATCGGCTGCAGCTCGCGCGGCGGACCCGGCAGCACGATCACCGTCGGCTTGCCGGGCACCACGACGCCGGGAGCGGTCCCCACCGGGTCGAGCACCTGCGCCCCGGCCGGCACCATGGCTTGCTTGCGATTGGCTGCCCGCAGCGACTCGAAAGTGCCGGGATCCAAGGCGGATTGGAACGCGGGATTGCGGCCCATCAGCTTCTTGAGGATGTTGGCGATCTTCTCCTCGACCTCGGCGTCCAACACCAACTCGCGCTCGCAGAAGCGCGCGACCACCTCGACGGTCATGTCGTCGGCCGTCGGCCCCAGGCCCCCGCTGGTGACGATCAGGTCCACGCCCTGGTCGGCCAGGAACCTCAGCTGCGCTTCGATGTCGGCCGGCCGGTCACCGCAGATGGTGATGTGGCCCAGCTCGACGCCCAGCTCCAAGAGGCGATCGGCGATCCAGGGGCCGTTCGCATCTTGAACCCGACCGGTCAGGACCTCGGTTCCGGTGACAACGATTCCTGCGCGTGTGCTCACCGCCCCGAGCCTACGCATCGGCTCCGAGGACGTTCGTCCGGAAGCCTAACGGCTCAGGTCGGTACAGCTAGCCCTCGGAAAGGTAACGCTCGACGGTGGCGACCTTCTGCGTCATCGCGTCGGTCGTCCCGGCGCGCCAGTCCGCCTTGATCACCGTGCTGACCCTGGGCGCCCGGGCGGCCACCGCCTCGACCGCACGCTGCACCACGGCCATGACCTCCGCCCAGGTTTCGCCTTCGATGACGGTGAACATCGCATCCGTCTTGTTGGGCAGCCCGGAATCGCGCACCACCCGAACCGCTTCGGCGACGATCTCACCGACCCCCTCGCCCACCCCCATCGGGGTGACGGAAAACGCGACGAGCACAGACATTCATCGAGCGTACCCAAGATCCGCGGGGCCGGTCTGGCACCATCGAGGCCCATGCGGGTGTTGGTGCAACGGGTTTCGTCGGCAACGGTCTCGGTGGACGGCGCGGTGGTGGGCGCGATCCGGCCGGCTGGTCAGGGCCTGTTGGCATTCGTCGGTGTCACCCACGGCGACGACGGCGACAAGGCGCGACGGCTCGCTGAGAAGCTCTGGCAGCTAAGGATTCTCACCGACGAACGCTCCGCGGCCGATGTCAACGCGCCCATCCTGGTCGTGAGTCAGTTCACGCTGTACGCCGACACCGCCAAGGGTCGCCGCCCGTCGTGGAACGCGGCCGCTCCAGGAGCGGTCGCCGAGCCGCTGGTGACGGAGTTCGCCGAGGCGTTACGGCGGTCGGGCGCCGAGGTGCAGACCGGGGTCTTCGGGGCGAACATGCAGGTCGAGTTGGTGAACGACGGTCCGGTGACGGTGCTCTTGGAGCTGTGAGCCCGCCCCCACGGGTACCGTGGACCCGGCGGCTTGTCGTCGCCGGCGCCGACGGGAGGGCAACCATGAGCACGACACCCGAATTCGGGTCACTCCGTTCCGACGACGACAACTGGGACATCGTCAGCAGCGTGGGGTACACGGCGCTGCTCGTCGCGGGATGGCGAGCGCTGCACGCCGTGAGCCCGCGGCCGCTGGTGCGCGACGAATACGCGAAAGTCTTCATTGCCGCCTCGCATGACCCGTATCTGGCGAGTGTGCTTGCCAACCCCGGTACCTCCGACGACGAGACGGCCTTCCCGCGCCTCTACGGAGTCCAGACCCGCTTCTTCGACGACTTCTTCGAGGCCGCGGCAGCCGCGGGCATCCGGCAGGCGGTGATCGTAGCCGCCGGCCTGGATTCTCGGGCGTATCGGCTCCAATGGCCGCAGGACACAAGGGTTTTCGAGGTCGATCTCCCGAAAGTCCTCGAATTCAAGGCCCGCGTCCTCGGCGAACAGGGCGCGACCCCGAAAGCCCGTCGCGTCGAGGTCGCCGCCGATCTGCGCACCGACTGGTCACGGCCGTTGGAAGCGGCCGGGTTCGACGTGGAGACCCCGAGCGCCTGGTCGGTGGAGGGGCTGCTCCCCTACCTCACCGACGAGGCGCAACACGCGCTTTTCACCCGGATCAGCGGGCTCAGCGCGCCGGGCAGCCGGATCGCCATCGGCGCGCTGGGATCGCGACTGGACCACGACCAGCTCCACGCCCTGGAGGCGAGCCACCCCGGGGTGAATGTGTCCGGCAATGTGGACTTTTCGGCCCTGACCTATGAACCCCAGTCTGACCCCGCGGAGTGGCTCGCGGCCCACGATTGGGCCGTCGAACCCGTCCGCAACACGCTCGACCTACAGGCCGGCTACGGCATGACCCCGCCTGACGTCGACGTCAAGATCGACAGCTTCATGCGGTCCCAATACATCACGGCGACCCGCTGACCACCTAGGGTTTCAGCAGGATCTTCACGTCGTCGCCCGAACGCGACTCCGCCGTCGCGTAGCCCTTGGCCGCCTCGTCCAACGGCATTGTGGTGGTGAAGATCCCGTCGACGTCGAGCCGGCCGGACTGCAGCAACGGAATCAGTTCCGGCCAGGTGCGCTGCACCGGTGCGGTGGTGAACCGCACCGTCGTGCTGCGGATCAGGCAGCCCAGCGCGTTGAGGGGAAACGGATTCATGTCGTGCACGCCGACCACCGAGACTGTGCCGCCGGGCCGGACGGCGTTGATCGCCTCGGTCAGGGAGGCGTCCGTCGCGACGGCGTCGATCACCGCGTCGGCGCCACGGCCGCCGGTGGCGGCCAGGATCGCCTCGAGCGCGGGCGCCTGCACCGGCGTCGCGCCCCACTGGGCGGCCCGCTGTAGCCGGCCTTCGACCTGATCGACCGCGTAAACCGTTGCGGCACCTTGAAACAGCGCGCTGCGCAGCGAGCACAGGCCGACCGCGCCCAGGCCGATCACTGCCACCGTGCCGCCGAAGGGAATGTCGGCCCGCTGCGCCGCGGCCCAGCCGGTGGCCAGGTTGTCGGTGAGCAGCAGTGCCTGTTCGGTGCTGATGCCCTCGGGCATCTTCAGCAGCTGGAAATCCGCGGCGGGCACGGCGAGCAGGTCGGCCTGCGCGCCGCCGAGCACGCCGCCGCCGAAGATCTGAAATCCGGAGTGACACATCACCGGATCGCGGGTGGCGCAGCCCGCGCACGCGCCGCAACCGGTGACCGACGAGACCATCACCTGATCGCCGACCTTGACGTCGCGCACCTGCGGCCCGGCTTCCACGACGGTGCCGACCGCTTCGTGGCCGAGCGCGATCGGGGCGGGCATCGGAAAGTCGGCCTCGTAGAAGTGCAGGTCGGATCCGCAGATGCCCGCGGCGCTCACCTCGACGATCGCTCCGTCGGGCCCCGGAAGCGCCGGATCGGGGCGGGTGTCCACCCGAATGCTGCGGGGCCCGTCGACGACTACGGTGCGCATATTGACATGCTCACTTTCCCTGTCGCGCCGAATCTTTCGTTCGGACTACAAACTGTGACCAATCGGGCTCGCGCACCGCCGACCAGTATTCGTTGAGACGCCATGGGCTCACCGTGTGGATCTCCCCGTCGGCGTTCTTGAAATACGAATGCTTGACCGCCGGATGCGACCACACCATCTTCTTGATCTGGGTCTGCGTCCGCCGGTGCCAATCGGTGGCGGCCTCGGGTTTCGGTTCGAGCGAATGCACGCCGGTTTCGGCCAGTCGGGCCAGGCACTGGTCGATGTAACGCATTTGCAACTCCGACTGAAATATGAGGCTGCCGCCATGGGCCAGATGAGTTCCCGGGCCGTAGACGATGAAGAAGTTCGGGAACTCCGGCACCGTGATGCCGAGGTAGGCGTATGGCCGGCTCCCCCACATCTCATGCAGATCGGTGCCGTTTCGGCCGGTGACCTTCAGCGGCCAGAGCACGTCGGTGTGCCGAAACCCGGTGGCGTACACGATGACGTCGACGTCATGAGCCACACCGTCACCTGTGACGATGCCGTTTGGCGTAATCTTGTCGATGGGTGTGCGGACCAATTCGACGTTGTCGCGCTGCAGCGTTCGCAGCCAACTGCCGTTGTCCTGCAAGGTGCGTTTGCCGCAGGCGGGATAGTCCGGCATCACCTTGGCCAGCAACTCGGAATCCTCGCTCACCTGACTGGTGATCCACTGCGAGAACATCATCTGGGCGGCGGCGTTGATGTCGCTGACGGCGTGCTCCTGGTCGGCGTAACCCGGGTCACCCTCGGCCGCGTCGAGACCCTTGTCGGAGCCGGGCCAGAGCACCAGGAAGCGATACCACCTGCCGTAGAACGGAAGATGGCGCATCGCCCAGCGCACCCCGTCGCCGACCTCGTCGTGATACATCGGGTTCGGGAACATCCACTGCGCGGTCCGCTGAAACACGGTGAGGTGCTCCACGTCCTCGGCGATCGCGGGGGCGATCTGGAATCCGCTGGCGCCGGCGCCGACGAGCGCGACCCGCTTGCCTTTGAGATCTACCGAATGATCCCAGGCCGCCGAGTGAAATGACGGCCCCGCGAAGGTGTCCGCGCCGGCGAACTTGGGGATGTTCGGACGGTTCAGCTGCCCGACCGCGGTGATGAGCGCGCGGGCGCGCACGGTGGTCGCCCGACCGTCGGACGAGCGCAGCGAAACGCTCCACGCGCCGTCGTCGTCATTCCATTCGGCCGCGAGAACCTCGGTCCGCCAACGCACATGGTCTGCCAGGCCGTGTTTGTCGATGACCTTGGTGAAATAGTCTTGCAGCTCGTATTGCTCGGCGAAGAAATGCGTCCAGTCGTTGTTGGGCTCGAAGCTGTAGCAATAGAAATGGTTCGCCACATCCACCCGGGCGCCGGGATAGCTGTTCTCCCACCAGGTTCCGCCGGGGCCCGCGTTCTTCTCGATGATGGTGAACGGGATGTTGGCCTGCTTGAGGCGCACGCCGGCCAGGATGCCCGATTCGCCGCATCCCACGACCAGGACCGGAAGTTCGGCGGTGCGCTCGGCGGGCAATGTGGTGGGCCGGCGAGGGTCGACGCCGTCGAGGTCGAGCTCTTCGGAGATCAGCGACAAGTAGTCGTCGGGCACGTGTTCGCAAGCCGCCCAGTCCATCATCTCCCTGATGAGTTCGGGGCTCAGCGGCTGCGGTTCGGGGCAACCGCGGTCGCGATACTCGGTGATGACCGACAGGGCCTCGGCGCGCGCCCGCGCCTTGTCGTCCTCTGACATGAACCCCTGGACCTCGTTGAGAAAGATGCCCATCTGCTTGAAGTCGCGGATGAACCGTGGGTCGCCGGTGATGTGGACGAGCGAGAGCAACAGCGTGGGAATGCTGACATCCTCTAGCGCGGCGGCGATCTCGGGTGTGGATGTGGTGAAGGGATCGCCGGCGTAGCGGCTGCGCATCACGGGAAATCCTCTCGGTGGCTTGGAGCCAATTACGCTACCCATAGTTTCGTAATTGGCAGCACTACGCTACCCGGTCGCTCGGCGCGGGATCAAGACGTTCGCAGCTCCGGATCGTCGCCGCTAGGGATCGTCGTCGTCCTCGTCCGCGAGGATTTCTTCGGGGTGATGGAAGGTGTTGGTCCGCGGTTGGCCGCGGTCGAGGTGTGGTGGTGGGATCCATTCGGTGTCGCCGTTGGCGCGTTTTTGGGTGGTCCAGCCCTTCTCGAGGAGGCGGTGGTGGGGTCCGCAGGCCAGGGTGAGTTGGTCGATGTCGGTGCGCTCAGTCTTGACCCAGTCTTGGACGTGGTGGACTTCGCA
>NZ_LZMG01000336.1:0-12708 GCF_001673615.1 Mycobacterium sp. 1245499.0 | reverse complement strand
GCCGCGCTGCAAATTCGCCGACCCGGACGCCGACCTCGAGCGGGCCGAGGCGGTGGTGCACGGCCTCGCCGAGCAGGGGCTGCGGGTGCTCGCCGTGGCGCAGCGCGGCAGGATGACCTCGGGCGCCCCCTTGAGCACCAGCACCGGCGCCTCGGCGGGCTGGCCATTGGCAGCGCCGTCGTGGCCCACGGTGCCGATCGCGGCGGCGAAGCCGCGGCTGGACTCGAACGGCACCTCGGCGACCATCGCCCAGTCCGAATCGCTTTGGCCGTTCAGCGAACTCGCCGCGGTCAGGATCGCCTCGTCGGTGGCGTGCGCATGTCCCTGGCCCTCCTGGGGCTGAGCCGACGCGCGCGCGGCGGCCCGCAGCAGTCCGGCCGATTCCGGGTCGGTCAGTTTGGGGAAGGGATCGTGCGGGTCGACGTCGTCGGGCACCGCGCACACCACGCGCAGCCGGTTCTCGGTGAGCGTGCCGGTCTTGTCGAAGCAGACGGTGTCGACGCGGCCGAGCGCCTCGATGGTGCGCGGCGCGCGGACCAGGGCCCCGCGCGCGGTCAGTCGTTGGGCGGCCGAGAGCTGGGACAGGGTGGCCACCAGGGGCAGGCCCTCGGGGACGGCGGCCACCGCGATCGCGACGCCGTCGGCGACCGCCTGGCGCAGCGGCGCGCGCCGCAGCAGCGCCAGCGCCGACACCGTGGCGCCGCCGGCCAGCGTCAGCGGCAGCACCTTGCTGGTGAGTTCGCGCAGCCGGGCCTGGATTCCGGCGGCGGTCTCGACGTCGGCCACCGCGGAGATCGCCCGGTGCGCGGCGGTGCCGACGCCGGTGGCGACCACGATGGCCCGCGCGTGCCCGGCGACGATGGTGCTGCCCTCGAACAGCATGCTGGCCCGGTCGGGATCGTTGACCGCGACGGGATCCACCTGCTTGTCCACCGGCAGCGATTCGCCGGTCAGCAGGGACTCGTCGACCTCGAGGTCGTCGGCGATCAGCAGCCGGGCGTCGGCGGGCACCACTTCGGGTGCGGCCAGGTCGATGACGTCGCCGGGCCGCAGGGACTTGGCGGACACCGTCGCCGTGCGGGTCGCGTGTCGGGCGGCCTCGAGCCGGCGGCGGGTCGTCGCGACAGCAGGAACGACCACCCGGCGCACCAGCTGGTCCTGCTCGGCGAACAGCTCCGCGGCGGCGGACTCGGCCCGAAGTCGTTGCGCCCCACCGGTTATCGCATTGACGGTCATGACGCCTGCGACCAGCAGCGCGTCGATGTTGCTGCCGACGATCGCCGAGGCCGCCGCGCCGACGGCCAGGATCGGGGTCAGGGGATCGGCGAGCTCGGTCCGCGTGGCGGACGCCAGCCGGACCGCGCTGTGCAACGGCTTGCGCAGGGGTTGCAGCGCCGGGCTGTATGACAGGTCGTCGAGGCGGCGCCGCCACGACGGCTCGGTCTCGACGGCCATCGGCCGGGCGCCGCCGGCCAGCCGCGAGTAGACGATCTCGGGATCCAAAGCGTGCCAGGCGGTCAGCGGTTGGGGTGTGGGGTCGGGCAGCCGGAGCACCCGAGCGGCCGAGAAGGTTCCCGCCAGCAGCGCGGTGGCCGCGGCGGCATTGACCGGATTGAGCCAGCGCCGGAAGCTCACCGGGCTGGTGGCCGCCTCCTGCTCGCCGGTGACCAGCAGCAGACCGGCCAGCGTGGTGCCGCCCTGGGCCAGGTGCACCGCCGATTCGCTGGCCGAGCGGGCCACCGGGATCGCCGAGAGGATGCGCACCGCGTCGGCCAGATCAGTGCCGGTGATGATGTCGGCGGTCCACGCCGTGGCGGCGCGCGGATCATCAAGGGCCACACCGACATCGGCGATCGCGAGCGCGGCCAGGGTGTCGGTGGAGGCGAAGTCGCGATGCAGCGCGGTGATCAGCAGCACCGGCCCACGGTCGGCGCGCAGCTCCCGGACCACGTTGAGCAGCGGCGTGCCGGGCGGGTGCGTGGTCCCGACACTGGCGGTGAGGTCCTCGGTGCCCGCGACGTGGCGTAGCACCACCCGCGCGCCGGTGCGGTTCGCGGTCTGAAAGAGCGGGATCGCGTACGGGTCGACCTCCCAGCCCACGTCGACGCTGCCGACGCACTCGCCGTCCACGATCAGGTCGGCGCTTTCCAGGCCCTGCGCGGGTGTCGCCGAAGGTCCTTGGGTGCGAACCCATTTCAGCCGGGCCCCGGTCGCCGGTAGCTCGTCGGCGTCGGGCTCGGGCGCCTCCTCGCCGTGCAGCAGCGCGTCGGCCACCTCGTAGACCCGGTCGTCGTCCCAGCCGGGAGCGTCCCCGCGGACCCGTAAGACCGCGCGATGATCGCCGCGCAGCGCGGCGCCGTCGATGACGACGACCTTCACCCGGTCCAGGCGGCGCAGCGCGCCCGGGTCGAGGACCAGTTGCCCGGAATTGGCGAGCCCGCGGCCCAATATCGCCGCGAACGCCTGGCGGCCCATGTGCGCGGCCCTGGGCACCCCGGCCTCGATGGCCGCGGCCGCGTCCTCGGTGCCGCCGCCGGCGACCAGCGCACTGACGGCGGCGATCAGCGAGCCGTTGGCCGCCGAATCGACGTAACTTTCCACCGGCCCGGCCATCGAGCCTTTCGCCTTGTCCATCGCCGCGTCGATGGTGCCGCCGACCACGACGTGGGAGGCCTCACCGGCGGCCGCCGCGGCCCAGCTGTGCCGCGGCAGCTCCGACTTGGCCGAGGAGATGACGGGGACCACCGGAGCCTGCGGCCGGTCGGGGGAGGCCAGCTGTGGCTCGCGGTCACGCCACACGCGGCGGTGCGCCGACGCCTCGGAGACCTGCAGGGTGCGTTGCGTCAGATCGAGCAGCGGTGTGCCGAACGATTGCGTCAGACCGTGGGCGGCCGCCGTGGTCGCGGCCAGCGCGATGTCGGTGCCGACCCGGCCCAGCCGCGCCTCCAGGATCGAGACCATCCGCGGTTGATGGTTGATGAGCGCGGCCGCGGCCCGGGTGGTCTGCGGCGCCGCCGGCAACCGGGTCACCCATCCGGTGACGGCGGCGCCCATCGCGACGACATCCATGGCCGCCGCGGTCAGGGGCACCAGAATCGCCAGCGGGTTGCCTGGGTCGGCGAACGGCGCGGACAGCGGCGGTGACTCCGACTTCGACCAGGTGATGTCCGAGGCGATCGAGGAGACCGTCGCGCGCACCTCGTCCAGCACGGCGTCGCCGTCCGCGTCGTCGGACAGCTCCACCACCAACCGGCCCAGCGAGCCTTCGACATGCGCCTTGGCCACACCCGGGATCCGGCGCACCGGCTCCTCCACGGCCGGCGCGTACTCGTGCCAACGCGGGAAGGGCAGCAGCGGATCCAGATCCAGGTGCACCCGGTGCCCGCTGTGCCAGCGCACCGGCGGCAGGATCGCGGTGGGGGAGCCGCCGGACGAACCGTCCAGTCCGATCGCGCGGCCCGTCGTTTGGGCAACCGCCTGAATGACCGGGCCGGCGAGGTCGGTCACCGGACTGGCCAGCGTCTGCAGCGCGCCCGCGGCGCCCGCCGCGGTGGACACTCCGGCCCGCACCACCTGCGCGGCTCCGCCGGCTACGCCGGCGACGACGCTGGAAACGCCGGGAATCTTCACTCGTCACCCTTCAACTACGTCTACCGCGCCTAATGATCCTGACGGGTGGAGGACCTGTCCACACGTGGGCCGGGAAGGTAAAACCGTGCGAGGACACCGCAGACGACGCGAGCCGATGCGAGCCGATGCAGGTCGGGCCTCCCTTAGAGAGCAAGGGGTGCGATTGCGTCCCTGCTCAGAGGTTACCGGGTTGCCGCCAAACCAAACGTGGGGAACAACCCGGCGTCGAGGAAGACGGTGATGCTCGCGACGCCGGTAACGCCGGTGGTCAAGACGTGAATCGAATGGGCCCGCATCGTCTGATCGGCGCCACGCCGGTATTCGGCGACGGCAGGTTGCGCATTCGCGGCTGTCGGGATCATCACAACGTCGCCGGGCGGGGCCAGGGCGCGTCCGGCGAGGAACCGCAGCACGGCGTCGCGGCCGGTGAACCACACTGGCATAGGCGGCATTTCGAGCTTGACGTCCGCTTGCAGCAGCGCCGTCAGCGCGGCCATGTCCGCGTTTTCGAATGCGGCGCAATACCGGTCGAGCAATTCGCGGCGCTCGGCATCGTCGGGCTCGGACACGGTCTCCTCGGCGGGCGAGAGTTCGGCGAGGTGGGCCCGGGCGCGCTGTAGCGAACTGTTGACCGCCGCGGGCGTGGTCTCGAGGAGCTCGGCAACCTCGGCGGCGCTGAACTGTACGACGTCGCGCAGAATCAGCACGGCGCGCTGCCGCGCCGGAAGCTCTTGAAGGGCGGTCATCACGGCCAGCCGCACGCTCTGCTTTGCGGTCAGATCGTCTTCCGGGCTCTTGAACATCATCGCGTCGGGGATCGGCTCGAGCCAGGCGTGCGCGCCGGGCTTCGCGTCGAAATCGGCGTCCGGGTCGACCGATCCGTCGCCGACCCCCATCGGCAGCACGCGCCGGGCGCGGTTCTCCAGCGCTCGCAGGCAGGCGTTGGTGGCGATGCGGTACAGCCACGTCTTCAATGCCGCGCGTTCCTCGAACGCCCGATAGCCGCGCCAGCCCCGCAGATACGTCTCCTGGACCAGGTCTTCCGCGTCGTGCACCGAACCCAGCATGCGGTAGCAGTGCGCGATCAGCTCGGCACGAAAAGGCGCCGCCTGTTCGACGAAATCCTCCTGCGCCGGCACGAGCCTCTCCTTCCGGTGGGTGAAGAACCTACTCCCTTAGAGACATCGGGCCGCCGAAATTCATCGGGCCGCACGCGATGAATCCGGCCGTCACGCCGTATCTGAATTGGTGACGACGCGGCCACGGCCGCAGCACCCACCGCAGAGAGAGAACGACGATGAACCAGTCCCGCACCGCCCATACCGACGGCCTCGCCGACACCACCGCCATCGTGACCGGCGCGGGCCGCGGATTCGGCCGCGCCATCGCCTCCGCGTTGGTCGCGGCCGGCGCACGGGTCGCCGGCGTCGCGCGCACCCGATCACAACTCGATGAGGTGCGCACCCAGCTCGGCGACGCCTTCACCCCGGTGGTGGCTGACGCCGCCGACCCGGCCACGGCCGACCGGCTGATCGACGAATACCGGCCGCGCACACTGGTGCTGTGCGCCGGGGCGACGCCGCCGATGGCGCCGTTGCAGGAGCAGACCTGGGAGACGTTCAGCGTGAACTGGAACACCGACGTCGCGCAGGCGTTCCACTGGGTTAGCCGCGCGGTGCGCCGGCCGCTGGCGGGGGGCAGTTCGGTGATCGTGATGTCCAGCGGCGCCGCGGTGAACGGATCACCGTTGTCTGGCGGCTATGCCGGCGCGAAGGCTACCGTCAGGTTCATCACCAGCTACGCCGCCGCCGAATCGCAACGCGCGGGCCTCGGGATCGGTTTCACCGCCGTGCTGCCGCGGTTGACGCCGGCCACCGACCTGGGCGCCGCCGCCGTCGCGGCCTACGCCGAGCGGCAAGGTGTCGACGTCGATTCCTTCGTGCAGGCCGCCGGGCCCGCCCTCACGGCCGAACAGGTCGGCAAGTCGGTGCTCGAGATCGCCACCGGCGCGGCCACCGACCATGACGCGTACCTGCTCACCGCCGCCGGCCTGTCGCCGCTTGCCTGAGAGCCCTGGAGACGAAAGGCAGACAGCGATGAACACACCGCCGATCGTGTCGGCCGAGCAGTGGGCGAGCGCGCATCAGGAACTGCTGGCCAAGGAGAAGGAACTCACCCGGGCCCGTGACGCCCTCGCGGCCATGCGGCGCCGGATGCCGTGGACGGCCGTCGACTCCGCCTACGAATTCGACGGACCCGAGGGCAGGGTCGACCTGTTGGGCCTATTCCACGGCAGGCGACAACTCGTCGTCTATCGCGCGTTCTACGGGCCCGACATCCATGGCTGGCCCGACCACGCCTGCCGGGGCTGCTCGATGATCGCCGACCATGTCGGCAACCTGGCCCACCTCAACGCCCGCGACACCACGCTGGTGTTCGTTTCGCGCGCACCGCAGGCCGACATCGAGCGACTCAAGGCGCGGATGGGCTGGAAGATGCCGTGGTACACCATCACCGATGGATTCGACAGCGATTTCGGCGTGGACGAATGGCACGGCACTAACGCCTTCATCCGTGTCGGCGACCGGGTGTTCCGTACCTACTTCATCAACAATCGCGGCGACGAGGCGCTCGGAACCACGTGGAGCTTTCTCGACATGACCGCGTTGGGACGCCAGGAAAACTGGGAGGATTCACCGGAGGGCTACCCGCAGAGCGCCCCCTACGAGTGGTGGGACTGGCACGACGCGTACGGCATGCACGAGCCGTCGCGCTGGTTCGGCGAGCCGGACCCCAACGATCCCCACGACATCCGGCCGCCGCGCGTCGACTGAACGCGACCGTTGGCACTACTTCCGCCCTTAGCCTTCGGCGCGACGGCTAGCGAAGGGGCACGCTGGCGGCGCTGGACGGGGTCGTCGGAACTCGGGTCGGCGACGCCGCGGGGGGCGTGGTCGGAGTGGCCGACGACGTTGGCGGAGTGCTGGACGTCGACGATTCCGACCGGACGCACTCGACAACCGCCCGAGCCGTCTGCCCCGAGGCCGTCGCGGTGATGACGGCACGCAGGTTTCGCGGTATTGCTCTGAGCGTCGGGTTAGAGCGAGGAGTTTTGACGGTCAACTGTCCTCGCTGGGTGACCGACGCGAAATCGCTGTTGTCACTGGTCCATTGGACGTCTGTGAGGTCGGCAGCAGTGCCATCGGAGTAGGTGCCCGCCGCGACAAGGGTGTACGAGCCTGCGCAACTCTGGATGGTCGGGGGTTGGATGCTGATTCCGGTCAGGTCATGGGGCATGACGATGATCGCTACTGAGGCCGAGCGTTCGGCGATGGTTGCCCGTATTGCAGTTCTGCTCTGCGGGCGGCCAGGACCACCAGCCACAGCGGTGACAAGCCCGTCGCGACCGACCGCTGCGACTGCAGGGTCATCAGTGGTCCAGTCGACGTCATTGGTGATGTCGTGGGCGGACCCATCGGTGTAAGTCCCGGTGGCCCTCAGCTGTTGTGTGGATCCTTGAGCCAAAGTGACCTCGCGGGGCGCAACGGTGATCGCCGCCAGGGTCTGCGGCTTCACACCGGTGGTGCCGGAGGGCGTCGTGGGATCGGTTGGGGTGCTCTGCGTTTCGGCAGTCGTGGGATTGGTTGTGGTGCTCGGTGTCTCGGTAGTCGTGGAAGTGGCTGTGGTGCTCGGCGTTTCACTGGTAGAGGCGATCGTGGGCACGGGGCCGGCACTGAGATGCGCAGGCGCCGTGAGCGCGAAATGCGTGGCGACCGCGGTAATCGCCACTACCGATGCGGCGGCCAGCCCAGTCGCGTACGTGATGAGCATCCGGATCCTCAGCTGGCGCAGACCGATTCGCACGGCCCGGTCCACGTTCAGCGGATGGCTGCCGATGCGTTCTCGGGCGGCGGTTTCCAACGCCTCGTACAGGGCGGGGTTGGGCATCAGCGGTCCCCGCCCGGAACGTCTGCGGCGGCCAGCGCCGCATCGGCCTGCGCAATGTACGCGTCCACCTCGACCGGCGGTAGGTGCACCATGTCGGCGATGTCTTCGACCGACAGGTCGGCGTATGTGGCCAGGACCAGGATGATCCGCTGAGTCTGCGACAGTCGCCCCAACGCCCGGTTGGCGGCGGGGACCGTGTCGGGCGGTGGGCTGCCGGTGAGCCGACTGTATGCCGTCAGCCGGTGGACGAACCAACACAGCGCGTATACGTCCGCGGCCGCGCTGACTGGCCCGCGCCAGCGTTTGGTCGCCTCTGCGATGGCGGCGCTGAGCAGGTCATTAGCCATCGCAGGGTCGTCGCACAACAGATTGGCGGTCACCTGCAGTTGAGGGCGTTGTTCGCTGAATTCGCGACGCAGCTCCTCGCCCCGATTAGCCACCGCGACAACGACTTTGAACAGCGACGGAATGCCGTACTCGAGCTGAGTGATGGCGGGCATCACTCCCGCGGTCACCACCACGACGCAGCCCAGGGCGATCAACGTCAAGGCGGTCACGTGGCCGCTCGTTGCGACGCCCGCCAGGATGAGTCCACCGGCGCCCGCCATCAGCGCCACGCGCCAGGGGCGCACGAAATCTCGCCATGGTCGCGGCGGTGTCTGACACATGCTCCTGCTCCTCCAGTAGTCGCTTACTCGTGAATCATCAACTGCAGGGGGAGGTGTGACGCGCGTAGTCGACTACTCGAATCCGCGGACCGGCCGTTCGCGGATGGCGCACTCCCGAGTTGGTGTCGACGCCCTTATCAGCGCCCGAGACGACGAGTAGTGCACTACGCGTGATGACGACGTCACCCGCTGAAACGATCGTCTTCGGCTGAAGCCGGTGATCATGACGTTGACTTCCGGTGGATCGAGCCGAACCTCGAAGGGAGAACACAAATGTCTCAAGATGCTGACAGCGGCTCGACCGACGTCATGACCGATCCTGGTAGCGACGATAGCGCCGACACCAACGACACGTCGCCGGCCGATACCGCAGAGACCGACGACGACGGCGCGGACACTTCGGACGCCAGCGATACATCAACGGCTGATACGTCAGACACCGCGGACACTTCGGACGCATCGAACGGTGACGACAGCGTCGACACGTCGGATACGACGGACGCATCGAACGGTGACGACAGCGTCGACACGTCGGATACGACGGACACATCGAACGGCGACTCCAGTGGGAACGCGTCGAACACCGTTGAAACCCCTACCGATAACGGCTCGGCTGCCACCGGCGACGACCCGTCGGTCAACGTCGACTACAAGCAAATGGTCCCCATCCCGAGCGGAATCAATTCCGGCGTCAGCGCCGCGTCGCAGGCGACGATGTTATCGGCGCTCGGAGTCCCCGGCACCCCGCAAGACAGCTGTGGGCCGGCATCGCCGGCGCTGCAGAAGTTACTGAAAACCGCCAGCGTTGGACCTTTTCGGGTGACCGGCTTGGTGCCGGCGGTCGACGCGCTCACCCGGGTCTTCGCGGCGGTCAAATCGGCCCGGCCCGACCTCTATCTTCTGCTGGGGACTGCGGGCATGCTCTGCGTGCGTCATGTGCGCGGTTCGACGACGAACTTCTCCAACCACTCGTGGGGCACGGCCATCGACATCACCATCGGCGGGCAGCTCACGCCGCGCGGGTCGACCACGGTGCAGCAGGGCCTGGTCGACCTCGCGCCGTTCATGCAAGCGGAGCGATTCTTCTGGGGCGCCGCCTTTCCCACGCCTGACGGCATGCACTTCGAAGCATCCAACGAGTTGATCGCGGATTGGAAGTCCAACAAAACGATTCCGTGACACACAACCGCCGGCTCTTGATGCCGCGCCGCCACGTCCCGTCACGTTCACCCAGGTGGTCTCGGGACGGGCGGCGCGGCGTGCGCCATTGGCTGAACCCACCGCGGAGACCTGAATCAAGAACGGGCGGACCGAAAGTGAGCGAGTGAGCGCGGGATCGAGTAGTCGACTACGCGTGCCCGTCGCGGGCAGGTGAGAGTTGCATAGTCGGTAGCGCCCATCGGGGCGACAACAGGGCGTTACGCAACGCTCAGGCATCACGAGGAGAGTCCCATGCCAGACGGAGTTTCGCAGCTCAGCAGTGTCGGCTGCATTACGAAAGCGTTGCTCGACGCACTGGATCAGATCGAAAACCAGGTCGCTGCAAGCCAGATCGGCCCCGACGGCAAGCCGCTGGGATCGGCGATCTACATGCACATGCCGACCGGATATCCGATCGACCCCAAGATGTTCGCCAATCCATGGACGCCGGCCGGGGGAGATTCTTCGAGCCAATTCAGCAATGACGGCGCATTCTCCGCGCCCGCCCAAGCAGCCTCCTCGACTCCGCCGCCGGGACCGCCGGGATCCGTCTATCCGCCGCCGGCCAAGCCCGACCCGCAGCTGGAGGCGTCCATTCAGGCGGCATTCTTTACCTCGAAGCTCGTCGACCAGATGCTGGAAGTGACGCAGAACGGCGTCGCAACTGCCTGGCCCGATCGAAACGTCAGTGTTGAGTACTTCACCGTGGTGCAGGGCATGCAGCCGATGGACAAGTCGACCCCGGCGCAAGCGGTCCTCGACAAGATCGCCGCGGCGCAGGACCTGCTCTACATCAAGGACGCCAACGGCAACCGCGTCGGCTACACGCCGCTCTACGCGCAGTTCCGGCGCAACCAACAGGCCTGGACCGACGCGATCGCCGCGCAGGCGAGTGCCTATGCGCAGGCCATGGCCGATCCGGTCGCGGGGCAGGAGTGGCCGATCGTGGCGAGCAGCTATGCGAACAAGGTCACCCAGGCGCTGAACGATTTCAACAGCATGGGTCGCCAGCAGGTGCAGGACGCTCTGGATACGATTGCGACGCAAGGCGAGAGCGCGGTCACGGCGCTGGCCGCATTGGCGCGCCAACTGTATGACGCGTTTCAGGTGCAGCTGGCCGGCGGAATCTCCGCCAATGTTCCCTGGTCGTACATCAGCCCGATGTCCTGGTGGGACTACACGGATGAATCCTTCGGCGTCCAAAAGATCACGGGGACTAGCGAGGCGCACGATGCGAGAACGAACTCCGGGACGGGTTCCTTCGCGAGCAACTGGCAGCGGCAGCAGTCACAATCGAACAGTGGCAGCGGCGGGTTCGACGTCGGCATCTACAGCGCCTCCGCCAGTGGCAGCCACGCCGATGCGTCCAACGCATTCGCCAATAACGCAAACCAGTTCAATTGGACGACCCACCAAGATAGTTCGAGCTCCGCTTCGGTTTCGTTGGAGTACTTCATCGCGACAATCGAGCGTCCCTGGTTCCTCGGTGACATCTTCAACCTCAAGGGCTGGTATCTGGTAGGTCAGCGCGCCAACAGCATCAGCGACGGGACGGTTGCCAATCAGATCGGCGATAAGTGTCCCGCGATCCTGCCGATGCTTCCTAAGGGGTTCCTCATTATTCGCAACGTCAAGATCACCTGCGACGACTGGGGTGACTTCGGCAGCAGTTTCAGTCAGGCCGCGCAGGCGAGTCAGGGCTCGGGACAGTCGAGTTCGAACTCGGTCGCGGTGTCGGGGGGCTATCTCTTCATGAAGGGTTCGGCCCAGCACCAGGATCAGCAGTCCTCCGGTGCCTTCGGATCGCAGCAGACCAGTTCCAGTTTCACGTTCACGTCCGATGGCAAGAAGGGCGGGACGTTGGAACTGCTGGGATCGCAGATCGCCGGCTGGATCGGGCAGATTCAGCCCGCGGCCCCGCTGATGGACGACCCCACACTGCCGAAGCCAACTTCGGAGAACTCACCGGAGGCGATGGCGGGGGCCGGAGCCACACCGGCAGCGGGGAGCTGATCGTCATGGCCGGCGGGGACACACTCGCAACGGTTGGCGAGAAGGTGACGGATGTCTTCGTGCACGCGTTCGCAACCGGGAACTCCAACGTCTCGTTGGTCTTTCTGCCGTTCGCGTTGCCGACACCGGACGACATCGTGCAGGGCGGCGTGGTAAACCCCACCCGGTTGGCCGCCTTCCTGGTGCCGAATTTCGATGCGCCCTACCTGATGTCACCGTCCCAATATTCCGTGCACGGCCAGGATCTCTACTACGGCACGGCGAGCCAGATCTATCGGCTCGCCGTGACCGCGGCCCGGCCGACCGCCCCGGTCGGGAGCGATGCTTGGACCCGCATCAACTCCGAAATCGCGATGGCTCAAACGATGCTCAGCCCTGCCGGCGTCACGCCCGAGTTCGCCTGTGTGCCAGACGACTGGGTGCTGCCGGATTCGACCTATTGGTCCACATTCGACTCGACGCAGGCGCAAACCGCTGCCCCGCCGCAGAGCAGCGGCCCGCAGTTGCAGCTGCAGCGGGCCGTCAATCCTTATCTATGGACGATCAAGCCGGCGGAGCAGCAGGATGCCCCGGTCCAGAACCTGACCTATCTTCATGAGTTGAATCCGGCGCTGGTGGCCGCCGCTACGGAGAACACCGTACCGGCGGTGTCGACACCACCGGCGACGACCGTGGCGCCGGTGGCGAGGCTCAATCCAGCCGTGCTGCAGCGCATTCCGTTGTCTACGGCCGCGGCTCGACCATCGGGAGCCGACGCCGCGGCTGTGCGGCAAGCCATTCGGGTGCTTCCGCAGCTGACGCCCACCTCCGACGTCCCACGCATCAGGCCATATCCGATCATCTGGCGCGGCCCGATCGATCCGCCACCACCCCCGCCAGCGAGAACGGACCGACAAAGCCATTGCCGCTCAACGACGCTTGGTCCTGGCCACTCCATTGCACCGAGATGTTGAGGTCTTTGACCACGACGATCGCGATCGGCAGCCCATATGTCAGCGCGGCGTCACCCTGGGTGACCGCTGCGTTCGGCGCCGGCAACAGCCCGCCCTTCGGCATGCCAGGCACGTACCAGTTGGGGTCGGCCAAGAAGACCCCGTCCCAGGTCGACACCCCTGCCGCCGCGAAGCCGATGGTCGCGGACATGTATTTGAAAGACACCGACATGCTCGAGGTGGGTGGCGGCGTAATCGAACTGCTCAGGTTTGGAGGTGTTCCAGCCGGCGAGGAAGTTCTCGTCCATGCGGTTCTG
>NZ_LZMG01000335.1:0-12180 GCF_001673615.1 Mycobacterium sp. 1245499.0 | reverse complement strand
CAGCGCGTGGGAACACACCGGGCTACCGGCGTATGCCGCCGTTCTCGAGGGCCGGGTGGCGTTTGCCTGGCGCGCCATGGATGCGTTCTACGAGGAAGAGGAACGGATCGTCGGGCACGCCGCGGACGCCTATCACCGTATCGACATTCGTTCTACCGCAAGGCATCTGGTTGTCCGGGACGGCGACCGGGTGGTCGCCGACACTCATCGCCCGTTGGCGCTGTATGAGTCAGGCTTTGCGCCCAGATGGTACGTGCCGCGCGAAGATACCGACGAGTCCGCGCTGAAACCCAACGATATCCAGACGTTTTGCCCGTACAAGGGAATCTGCTCCTACTATGACATCGGAACCCGCAAGCGCGCGGCATGGTCTTATGTGGACGCTTGGACGGAGGTCGCGCGGGTCCGCAATCTGGTGTCCTTCGAACCCGACAAGATCGACGTGCACCTCGACGGTAAGCAACTTCAGCTCGAACCCGGCCAGACCGTAATCCCACACGGCGTCGACCGTGGACTCGACACGGACGAGGTGTCAGGACAGAACCGGAGCGCCTCATGAGGGCGTCCCTGGAAGTCGTCGTCCTACCCGTCGCGGATCCCGATCGCTCGCTACGGTTCTACCGGGACCAGGTCGGGTTCAACCTCGACGTCGATTACGCACCCACCCCCGAGTTCCGGGTCATCCAATTGACGCCCGAAGGCTCGGGCACCTCGATCCAATTCGGTGTGGGCCTGACCGATGCGCCGAGTGGCTCGGTGCGGGGCCTCTATCTCGTGGTCTCCGACATCGAGGCCTGCCGCGCGGAATTGACTGATCGCGGCATAACCGTCGGCGAGATACGTCACAAGGACACCGACGGCGGCTGGAGCGGTAGATTCCTCCCGGGTACCGACCCGCATCGGGGTGACTATGCGAGCTTTGCCAACTTCCGCGATCCCGACGGCAATGCCTGGGTGGTGCAGGAGCGGAACCATCAGTCGGCTTGACAGCGGCTCAGGCATGGGGCAGCGGGAGGTAGCGGTGGCAGAACGAGACTCCAGTCCTGAACGGCTGCGCGGATTCTCCGACGGCGTGTTCGCCGTGCTCATCACCATCCTGGTGTTGGAACTCAGACCACCGAGCGCCCACGGCTTTCGCGCCCTGCTTCCGCTGTGGCCCACCGGGCTGAGCTACGTGGTCAGCTATCTGTTCATAGCGATCGTCTGGGTCAACCATCACCACCTGTTCAACTACGCCCAGGTAGCGACCCCGCGGCTGGTGTGGTCGAACTTCGCGCACCTGTTTTCGGTGTCGCTGATCCCGTTCACCACCGAGTGGATAGCCGACAGCAGGCTGGCGCCGGCGCCGGTATCGCTGTACGCCGCGGTCTTCGTCCTGGTCAACATCACCTACCTGGCGCTGTGCTGGGAAGCGGTGGATCGGCCCTCCCACCAAGACGTTTCAGCGCGGATGCGCCGCATGCTGCAAATGCGGTCGTTCATCACCCTCGGGGTGTTCGTGACGGCGGCGCTGCTCGCTTTGTGGTGGCCGGTGGCGGCGATGTCGTTGATTGTGTTGTGCCTCGTGGGGTATCTCCGACCGGACATCCCCCAACGAAAGAACGTCGAGCGCTAGCGATGGCATCACCGTCCGTCCTGATCTTCGACGTCAACGAGACGTTGCTCGATATCGAGTCGATCGCACCGCTTTTCGGCGAGTTGTTCGGCGACGACGGCGTCCTGCGGGAATGGTTTGCGCAGTTGATCATGTACTCGACGGCCATCACGCTGGCCGGCCACTACGTGACGTTTCCGGTGCTCGCCCAGGGGGTGCTGCGCATGTTGGGCGACATCCACCGGGTGGACGTCACCGACGACGATCTGGACCGCCTGAAGGTAGGACTGCTCACCATGCCGGCACACTCCGATGTCGCCGAGGGGCTTGCGGCGCTGCGTGACAACGGTTTTCGGCTGGCAACCCTGAGTAATTCCCCGCCCAACCCGGATGGCCCGACGGCTCTGCAGAGATCGGGGCTAGCGGGCTACTTCGAACACCAACTGAGCGTCGATGCGCGCAGCGTCTTCAAGCCCTCACCCGCCGTGTATCAGTACGCATGCGAGACGATCGGGATCGCCCCGGCTGACTGCATGATGGTCGCCGCACATGTGTGGGACACCATCGGTGCGCAGAGTGTCGGATTCGGTGGGGCTCTGGTCACCCGGCGGGGCAACGCACCGCTGCCGGTCGACGGCCTGCCGCAGCCGAACATCGTCGTCAGAGATCTACGCGAGCTCGCCGAGCGGCTGATCGAGCTCCGATGAAAACACGGCGTGCACCCTCGGCGCCGTGGCCACCAAGCGAAAGGATCGTCGAGCATGGCAGCAGCTGGGGCAGCAGAGTTCGACGTCGTAGTCCTCGGCGCCGGGCCGATCGGCCAGAACGCCGCCGAACGCGCCCGCGCCGCAGGACTGCGTGTTGCTCTGGTCGAGCGGGAACTCGTCGGCGGTGAATGCTCGTATTGGGCATGCGTGCCCAGTAAAGCGTTGCTGCGCCCGGTGATTGCGCTTTCCGACACCCGCAGAATCGACGGTGCGCGGGATGCGGTCACCGGGCCGCTGAACGCCGAGGGCGTCTTTGGCCGACGGAACCGTTACGTGACCGACTGGGACGACAGCAGCCAGGCCGACTGGGTGAGTGGGATCGGCGCGACCCTGATACGCGGGCACGGGCGATTGGACGGCGCGCGCCGCGTCGTCGTCACCGACGGCGCCGGCGAACGGCTGGCACTGACGGCACGGCATGCGGTGGTCATCTGCACCGGAAGCCGGTCGGCGCTGCCCGAGTTGCCCGGCCTCGCCGAGGCGAGGCCATGGACCAACCGGCGGGCCACCGATAGCAGCGCCGTCCCCGAACGGCTCGCGGTCGTCGGCGCCGGCGGCGTGGGTGTCGAAATGGCCACGGCGTGGCAGGGATTGGGCTCCCAGGTGACCCTGCTGGTGCGAGGCTCTGGACTGCTGCCGCGAATGGAGCCCTTCGTGGGTGAGCTGATCGGGCGGGGCCTCACCGAGGGCGGCGTCGACGTGCGAATGGGGGTGTCGGTTCGCGCGCTGCGCCGACCGGACGAATCCCACGTCGTCCTCGAGTTGGACGACGGCACCGGGTTGGAGGTCAACGAGGTGCTCTTCGCCACCGGACGCGCCCCGCTGACCGACGACATCGGTTTGGAGACTGTGGGACTGACACCGGGCAGCTGGCTCGAGGTGGACGACACCTGCCTGGTCCACGGCGCCGCGGAGGATGGCTGGCTTTACGCGGCCGGTGACGTCAACCACCGGGCCCTACTCACCCACCAGGGCAAGTACCAGGGCCGCATTGCCGGTGCGGCCATCGGCGCCCGCGCGGCGGGAAAGCCATTGGACACCAAACCGTGGGGCGCGCATGTGACGACCGCCGACCATCATGCGGTGCCGCAGGCCTTCTTCACCGATCCCGAAGCCGCCGCCGTCGGACTGACGGCTGCGCAAGCCGAACGGGCCGGGCACCGGGTCCGCACGGTGGACGTCGAAATCGGCGACGTGGTGATGGGGGCCAAGCTTTACGCCGACGGCTACACGGGCCGCGCGCGGATGGTGGTGGAGGCGGATCGCGGTCACCTGCTCGGCATGACCATCGTCGGCCCGGGCGTGACCGAGCTCCTACACTCGGCGACCATCGCCGTCGCCGGCCAGGTGCCGGTCGACCGGCTGTGGCATGCGGTGCCGTGCTTCCCGACAATCAGCGAGCTGTGGCTCAGACTGCTCGAGGCGTATCGGGACGCCACGGACGATAATTGACCGATGGCCACCGCAGACGGGTTCCATCCAGACTTCGACGACACAGCGACGCCGGTCGCACGCAACCGGGTACGCCACATCAAGGCATCCGAGATCAGCTCCGATACCGCACAATCCGAGGGGCTGCGGCGCTTCGCCGCCCTGTCCGGCCGGTCGGTCGGCGCGGAGAAGCTCTGGATGGGTGAGACGCACGCGTCGCCGCGATCGGCCTCGGACAACCACCACCACGGTGAATCCGAAACCGCCATCTATGTGCGAAGTGGCAACCCGGAGTTCGTCTTTCACGATGGCAACGAGGAAGTCCGCATCGCCACCGCACCCGGCGATTACGTCTTCATCCCGCCGTACCTGCCCCACCGGGAGGAAAACCCCGACCCCGACACCACCGCCGAGGTGGTGATCGCCCGCAGCACCCAGGAAGCGATCGTGATCAACCTTCCCGCGCTGTATCCGCTGGCCGACTCCTAGTAGACGGCGATCTCGATCAGGTTTCCGTCGACGTCACGGCAGTAGTGCGAGGTCATCTCGCCCAGGGCCCCTACTTTGGTCACCGGTCCGGCGATCACCTCCACCCCACACGCGCCGAGATGGGCGCGCACGTCATCCGGACTGGCGCGCGTGACAAAGCACAGGTCCTCGGAACCGGCCGCCTCGACGGACCCGGTGAACCAGTCGGGGTCGTCGACCAACGCCCCGACCGGTCGCAGGTTGATCTTCTGCTCCCCGAAGCGCAGCGCCGTTCTGCGCGAGGGCCCGAACGTCTCACGCCGCATGCCCAGCACCCGCTCGTACCATGCGGCGGTGGCTTCGACGTCGCGGCAATTCAAGACGATGTGGTCGAACCTCTCCACGGCGAACGGCACGTCAATCCTCCCGGGTCGTGCGAAGCTGGGCCGCCACCGCGGCCGCCAGATCATCGGCGGCCTGCTCATCGAGCGGCTGGTGAGCGAAAGCCATTCGGTACCAGAGTAATCCGAAAACCTGGTCGACTACGATTTCGGGCCGGTCCATCGGTGCGATCTCACCGCGGGTTTCGGCCCGGTGCACTATCCGCGCCAACTCTTCGCGACGCGCCGCCGTGAAGGCCGCCAGCCGCTCCATCGTCGCAACGTCGCCCAGCGCCTCACGTAGCGCGCCCATCAGCAGCGTGCGATGGACGGCCGCGGCGGAAAAGGTGGAGCTGAGAAACGCGCGCAGATCGCCGTCCAGGCGCCCGGTGTCGGGTATCGGTGCGGCTTGCTGCGCCCGGTGCACCATCGCATCGAGCAGCACCGCGCTTTTCGATGGCCACCAGCGGTAGATCGTTTGTTTGCCTACGCCTGCCCGCTCGGCGATGGCGGACACAGTGATCTGAACGTCTCCGCCCGCGGCGGCTAACAAGTCCGCGGCCGCATCCAGGATTGCCCGCTCCGCCGCTTCATTGCGTCGGCTGCCCGTATGCGCCCGCCGGTTCACCGTCACAGCTGCAGGCTAGCGCTCCTATTGACGAGACCGCCAGTCTCGACAATGCTGGGGGCCATGACCATGAACGGACCCCTCCCCGACCGCAAACGCCGCTGGGTCAGCCGCTTTCATCGGTACGTAGCCAACCCGGTCACCCGGCGTCTGCCCACCCAGGTACTGCTGGAGACAACCGGCCGGGTCAGCGGACGGCCACGGCGCACCCCAGTGGGAGGACGGCTCGAAAAAGGAGCGTTCTGGCTGGTATCCGACCACGGCGACTCCTCGGATTACGTCCGAAACATCAAGGCCGACAACCGGGTTCGCATCCGAATTCGCGGCCGCTGGCGATCGGGAACTGCTGTGCTGCTACCCGAGGATGACCCGGTCGCCCGATTGGCCGTCCTGCCGCGGTTCAACAGCTCGCTGGTGCGCGCATTGGGCACCGATCTGCTGACGGTGCGGATCGATCTCGACCGGCCGTAGCGACCGGATCAGTACCGCCTTTACCCCGCCGAGACGAGACGTTTTAATACATCTCGTGGTCCCCGACGCGCTGGATCTCGACGCCGCCGATCTGCGGATATCGCGCGGCAGCGTGCCGGCCAGCACCCAGCTCGCCGAGGCTCTCAAGGCGGCGATCGTCAAACAGCGCCTGCCCCGCGGCGCGCGACTGCCCACCGAGCGAGAACTCATCGACCGCACCCGCGTGAGCCGGGTGACGGTGCGCGCGGCCGTCGGGCTGCTGGAACGCCAAGGATGGCTGGTGCGAAAGCAGGGCCTGGGCACCTTCGTGGCCAACCCGGTCAAACAAGAACTCGGACCCGGCGTGCGGACCATCACCGAGGTTCTGGCCGGCTCCGGGATCACACCGAACGTCGACGTCTTGTCGCACCGAGTCGAAGATGCGCCGCAGCGAATCGCTGAAACTCTCGGCCTGTCGAAAGTCCTCTGTGTGCACAGGCGGTTCCGGGACGGCGAGCAACCCCTCGCCCTGATGATCGCCTACCTGCCAACCGGATTGGGCAAGGCCGTGGAGCCCTTGCTGAGGAGCGCGACCGACGAGCAGACCGCCCAGGCGATGGAAAGCACCTACACCATGTGGGAGCGCCGACTCGAGATTCCCGTCGCGCGGGCCAACTATGAGATTCACGCGGCCGGCGCATCGCTGGAGGTGGCCGGCGCCCTCAACCTGCCGCTGGGTTCACCCGTGCTGGTCCTCGTACGCACCAGCTACGGCCATGACGGCAAGCCGCTCGAGGTGGTGGAATTCCACTATCGCCCCGAGCGATACAGGTTTTCGGTCACGTTGCCGCGTACGGTCCCGGGTCCGGGCGCCGGGATCGTGGAACGGCGCGACCGAGCGTAGCCCGCCACTCAGCGAATTCTCAACGAATTCTTCGGTGCCGCATCGCTTGGCTCCAAGCATCTACAAAGATGTCGGCCGCAACATCTATTCATGACGAATGAGCAGCTGTGCGCGAACCTAATCGAACGTTACCTGCGCACCCGCGGGCGGCGTTATTTTCGTGGCCACCACGACGGCGAATACTTCTTCGTCACCAGCGCTCCGCGGCGCCTGCACATTCACTTCGAGGTCTCGCCGGCGCACGACGACGTGCTGATCATCCGGGTCAGCCCGGGGTGCTACTTCCCGGCGGCCGACCGCCCCTGGCTGACTTACTTCGCCGACAGGTGGAACCGTCTTGACCGCCACGTCACCGCGATCGTGCACGGCTCGTCTGATCCGCATCGCATCGGCGTGGTGGCACGCAAGTCGCAATGGGTCCGAAGCGACGTCTCGTTCAACGATTTCGCGTCGTTCGTCGACCGAACCATCGCGGATGCCACCGAGCTCTTCGAGGAACTGAGTCCGTCCGTCGAATTGCCTTCGACGGAACGGTCACTGCTGCGCGAGGCCGGCTGAAGTTCCGCCGAGCTAGTCGGCCGACGGGGCATCCGGGCGCGGTTCACCCAGCTTGGCGCGTATTGCGCCCCACGGGTCTGCGTAGCGTCCGGGCGCATCCCGGTAGGCCGCACGGCTCTTGAGGAACCGCCGCGCCAGGGGTGAGATCAGCCGCATCGGGTAGCGCCGCCACCCCGCGGTGGCTCGCATCTCGGTGAGCATGTCCGGCCACGAGTGGTGCTGGAACTCCAGCACCTGCTGGGCGCGAGCGGTATCCATCCAGTCGGTGACGAACCAGCCGTCGTCGCTGTCCGGATCGCCCGGCCGGCCCCCGGGCAAGACGTCGACCAGACCACGCGCGGCCGCCAGCGCCTTGCCGATCTCACCCTGCCGAAGGCGGTGCGACTCGTCACCGGCGATCAGCAGCGTCTCACCGGCGACGTCGGCGGTGACGGCCGCGGCGAACGCGCGCGCGACGTCGCGCACGTCGACGGTGTGGATGCGACCATCGGTCGGCAGGGCGCTTTCGAAGTACAACGCATCGACGCTGAACGGCATCGCGTCCGGTTCCACGCTCATCACCCCGCCGAGGCGCAAGATGACCCACTCGAGATCCGCGGATCGGATGTGGCGTTCGGCTTCGGCCTTGTGAGCGCCGTAGAGGTCGGCCGGGTTGATCGGCGAATCCGGGCGTAGCAGCTCGGCGTGGCGGTGGGGGTTGCGCGCGCCGTAGACGGCGTTGCTGGACGCCTGGATGAACCGCACCGGATGGGGCCGCGATTGCGCCGCGCGCAGCAACGAGACTGTCGCGTCGACGTTGACACGACGGCCCAGCGCGGGCTGGCGATAAATTCCCGGCGGAATCACCGCGGCCAGGTGAACGATGGCGGAGGGCGACGTGTCGGCGAGCAGGCGATCAACCTGAGCCGGGTCGGTCAGATCGGCCCAGTGCGCCTCGGCGCCCACCGGCAGCGAGTTCGCGGCCTTGCGCTGGGCGGCGGTGCCGAGGTCAGCCGCGCCGACCCGATGGCCGTCGGCAACCAGTCGCCGCACCGTCTGGGACCCGACGAGGCCGAAACCCCCAGTAACCAGAACCTTTTCGGACATGCTCCCCCACTGCTCGCTCGCTCCCCAGCAAACGGATATGACATTCTCCTAAATGGAGAGTAACATATGCTAGCCAGGGGTCCAGGTTTGAGGCCGGCGTCACACCGGCAACAAATAGCAAAGAGCGCAGAACAGACAGCGGGGAGCCATGACGGGCAACGGTGTGGACGCGGCGGACAACCACGAAACCGCCAAATGGGACCCGGCCTTCACCGAACAGGTCACCAGAGTGCTCGGGCCGGCCATCAAACGGTACTACCGGGCCGAGGTGCGACACATCGACAACGTCCCGCCCTCGGGTGGCGCCCTGGTGGTGTCCAACCACTCGGGGGGGATGCTGACCCCGGACGTGCTGATCTTCTCCCCCGCCTTCTACGAACACTTCGGCTACGACCGGCCGGTGTACACCCTCGGCCACTACGGCCTGTTCATCGGCCCGTTGGACGGCTGGCTGCGCCGGCTCGGGGTCATCGAGGCCAGCCGCGAAAACGCCGCCACCGCCCTGCATTCCGGCGCGGTGGTACTGGTGTTCCCGGGCGGCGACTACGACTCCTACCGGCCGACCTTCAGCGCGAACACGATCGACTTCAATGGCCGCACCGGATACGTGCGGACCGCCATCGAAGCCGGGGTGCCCATCGTGCCGACGGTGTCCATCGGCGCCCAGGAGACCCAGCTGTTCCTCACCCGGGGCAACTGGTTCGCCCGCAAGCTGGGGCTAACCAAGGCGCGGATGGACATCCTGCCGATCAGCGTCGGGTTCCCGTTCGGGCTCAGTGTGATCTTCCCGCCCAACGTGCCCCTGCCGGCAAAGATCGTCACCGAGGTTCTGGAGCCGATCGACATCACCGCCCAGTTTGGCGACGACCCCGACGTCGACGAGGTCGACGCCCACGTACGCGCCGTCATGGAGGCCGCGCTCAAGCGGCTGGCCGGGCAGCGCCGGTTCCCGATCCTGGGCTGACGGCGCCCGGGGCCGCTGGAGGTGACCTGTGAAGCGACTCAACGGCATGGACGCGATGCTGCTCTACAGCGAGACGCCCAACCTGCACACCCACACCCTCAAGGTGGCCGTCATCGACCCGACCGACGCCGACGGCGAATTCGGATTCGAGGCCTTCCGCCGCCACGTGCGTCGCCGGCTCCATCTGCTGGAACCGTTGCGCTACAAGCTCGTTGACATCCCGTGGCATCTGCATCACCCGATGTGGCAGGAGAATTGCGAGGTCGACCTCGACTATCACCTGCGCCGGGTGCGGGTGCCCGCCCCGGGTGGGCGGCGCGAGCTCGATCAGGTGATCGGCGAGGTGGCATCCACCCCCCTGGACCGCAGTCGTCCGCTGTGGGAGTTTCATTTCGCCGAGGGGCTGGCCGGTGGGCGATTCGCCCTGATCGGCAAGGTTCACCACGCGCTGGCCGACGGAGTCGCCTCGGTCAACCTGCTGGCCCGCGCGATGGACCTGCGCGACGGGCGCACCGACGAGCGCGACAACGACGAAGCCGGCGTCACGATGTCCAGTGCCGAGCTGGTGCGCGCGGCGGCGCGCGACCACGTCCGCCAGATCGGTGAACTGCCCGGGCTGCTCAGGGACGCGGCGGTCGGGATGATGCGGGTGCGCCGCCGGTCCCGCGAGCGCGGCGATCACCCCGACCTGGCCGACGCGTTCGACGCACCGCCGACCTTCCTCAACCACGTCGTCTCGCCGCGGCGCTGGTTCGCCAGTGCCTCGTTGTCGCTGCCCGAGGTCAAGGCGACGGCAAAAGCCTTGGGCATCACGGTGAACGACGTGGTGCTGGCGATGGCGACCGGCGGGTTGCGCACGCTGCTGCTGGCCTATGACGGCGCGGCCGATCGCCCCATCATCGCCTCGGTGCCGACGGCCACCGACAAGTCGGACCGGATCACCGGTAACGAGATCAGCGGGCTGATGATCTCGCTGCCGGTCCACGTCGCCGACCCGGTGGAACGGGCCCGACTGGTCGCCCTGGCCACCAAGATCGCCAAGGAGGACCACGAAGTCCTGGGTCCGGAGCTGTACGGGAAGATGATGGCCTACCTGCCGACCGCGTTGGCGCCCGCCGCGTTTCGATGGCTGGGCCTGCGTGACGCGCCGAACAAGCTGATGAACGTCGCGGTGTCCAGCGTGGTGGGCCCGCGCGAACGGGGCCACTTCGGTGGCGCGGCCGTCAGCGAGATCTACTCCACCGGCGTGCTGTCTCCCGGCGCCCCGGTCAACATCACCGTGTGGAGTTACGTGGACCGGCTCGGCGTCGCGGTGCTCACCGACGATCAAACTTTCCACGACCCGCACGAGGCCACCGACGCCATCGGCGCGTCCTTTGCCGAATTACGCGATGCCGCAGGCGTTTCCGCTCAGCCGGCGAGCACGCCGTCGAGCACCGAATAGAACAGGCCCAGGCCGTCATCCGACGGCCCGGTCAGCGCTTCGATGGCGTGCTCGGGATGCGGCATCAGACCCACCACGCGTCCGTTGGCGGAGCTCACCCCGGCGATGTCGTGCAGCGAGCCGTTGGCGTTTTCGTGGTAGCGGAACACCACCCGCCCCTCGCCCTCGAGCTCCTCGATCACCTCGGCGGGCGCCACGTAGCGTCCCTCGCCGGATTTCAGCGGGACCAGTAGGTCGGCGTCGGGCTCGAAGCGCGACGTCCACGCCGTCGAGGTCGAAGCCACCCGCAGCCACACGTCGCGGCAGATGAAGTGCAGACCCACGTTGCGCGTCAGCGCCCCGGGCAACAGCCCCGCCTCGCAGAGCACCTGAAAACCGTTGCAAATGCCCAACACCGGCAGGCCACCCCGTGCGGCCTCCACCACCTCGGTCATCACCGGGGCGAACCTGGCGATCGCACCGGCCCGCAGATAGTCGCCGTAGGAGAAACCGCCGGGCACCACCACGGCGTCGACGCTCTTGAGATCGGCGTCGGCGTGCCAGAGGCTGACCGGCTCCGCCCCGACGCGGCGCGCGGCCCGGGCGGCGTCGACGTCGTCGAGCGTGCCGGGAAAGGTAATGATGCCGATGCGTGCCGTCACTGTGTCTCCCGGCTGATGGTCCAGTCTTCGATCACGGTGTTCGCCAGCAGCGATTCCGCAATCTCGGCGAGCGCCGAATCATCGACGCTGTCGTCGACTTCGAGCTCAAAACGTTTGCCCTGCCGCACTTCCGAGATTCCCGGATGTCCGAGGCGACCGAGCGCACCGACAATCGCCTGACCCTGCGGGTCGAGAATCTCCGCTTTGGGCATCACGCTCACGATCACCCGGGCCACCGGCGGTCCTCCTGAGAAGTTGGCGTTTCGGCGCCAACTCTACCGGCGAAAGCGCAGCTCGGGGTTACGGGCACGAGGCAATGTAGGCCTCGCACAGCGGTGCGCTCATCGCGCCCAGCACCGCATCGTCGCCCATGGCCGGCCAGGCGGTGCAGACGACCGGTTCGGCGCCGGGGCCCCATTTCCGGTTCGAGGAGCTGTGCGCGGCGCCGGCGATGCCGCAGGACCCCCGCGACTCGGCCGTCGCGGCTCGCGCGACGGTCCAGCATCCCGACGGGCAGTGGCAACTGCAGGCCCAGGTCCTGCACTGGCGTGGGGACACCGCTCGCGGTGGTGCGACCGTGGCCACGGCATTCAGCAATGCCGTCGCCGCGCTGCGGGCCTGCCAGCAGCGCGCACCGCAGGAGTCTCCGTCGCTGACCAGCGACGAAACGACCCGGATGGCCGCCGTGATCAGCGGCCCGGTGGTGATGCACACCTATCTGTTCGCCCACCCGGCCAGCAGCACGATCAGCGAGGTCACGCTCTGGTCAACGGCGCCGCCGCAAGTGTCCTGGCCGGCCATGGGCGACGATGCGGTGCTGGGCGCGATGAGCGCACCGCTGTGCGAGGCCTACATTGCCTCGTGC